>JBCDEX010000024.1:0-14156 GCA_039178995.1 Pseudomonadota bacterium
AGGAGTTGCTGTGTATGACAGTGAGCTAGGTTTGTTGGCGGATGAGCTGTATTCGCAGATCGACTTGCACAAAAACTACGGTGGTGTGGTGCCTGAATTGGCATCACGCGATCATTTAACCAAGTTGCTGCCGATGATTGATGATGTGATGTCGAAGGCGGAGACCGATAAGCATTCGTTGGACGCCATTTGTTATACGTCGGGGCCGGGTTTGGTGGGAGCGTTAATGGTTGGTGCGATGATGGCCAATACACTTGGTTACGCATGGGGTGTGCCCGCATTGGGGGTGCATCACATGGAAGGGCATTTGTTGTCTCCGTTTTTGGACGACGACCACGCGATTGAATTTCCGATGTTGGCGTTGTTGGTGTCTGGTGGGCATACGCAGTTGGTGCATGTACCTCAGTGGGGGCAGTATCATGTAGTCGGCGATACTTTGGACGATGCTGCGGGCGAGGCGTTTGATAAGGTCGCTAAAATGTTGCATTTAAGTTACCCCGGCGGCCCAGCGGTGTCCAAGTTGGCGGAACAGGGCGATGCACAGCGTTTTGAGTTTCCACGGCCCATGATTAATCGCCCTGGATTGGACTTCAGTTTCAGCGGATTAAAAACGCATACCTTAACGTTGATCAATCGCTTAAAGAAAGAGCGCGGTGAACTGACATTGCAAGATAAGGCGGATGTGGCCGCTGGATTTGAATGGGCGGTGGCGGATACCTTGATGCTTAAGTGCCGTCGAGCCATTCGAGAGACAGGTGTTACGTCGTTGCTCATGGCCGGAGGTGTCAGTGCCAATCATGTCTTGCGCACGCACATACAAACCATGTTGGATAAAGAAAGTGGGCAGCTGTTTGAGGCGCCTTTAAAATACTGTACAGACAATGGTGCGATGATTGCGTATGCGGGGTGTCAGCGATTGCTGCATGGCGCATCACCTGGGTTGGAATTGAATTTAAAACCGCGTTGGCCGTTGGATGAGTTGACTGTCAGCTACGCAGACACAAAATAATGATAAATTAGGAGATATTATGGATATTATTTTTATTGATGACTTGCAAATCGAAACCGTGATTGGGATTTACGATTGGGAGCGAGAGATTCGTCAAACAGTGAACATTAATTTGGAAATGTCGACGGACATTCGTCCCGCAGCGCAATCCGACAGCATTGACGATGCGCTGAATTACAAAGCGGTGGCTAAGCGGTTGATCAGTTTTGTGTCGGAGAGTGAGTTCTTTTTAGTTGAAACCATGGCAGAACGAATTGCAGAAATTGTTCGAACAGAATTCGACGTTCAATGGCTGCGTTTGGAATTGAGCAAGCCAGGCGCAGTGCGTGGTTCAAAAGCAGTGGGTGTGCGCATTGAGCGCGGTGAAAAAACACATAACGATCGGTAAAGGGTGTAGCAAATGCCGCAAATATTGTTGAGTTTAGGCAGTAATGTAGATCAAGAGAACAACATCCGAAGCGCGGTGAGTGCGTTGGCGGAAGAGTTTGGTTTTATGCGCATGTCCAGTGTGTATAAAACAGCGGCTGTGGGGTTCGAAGGCGATGATTTTTATAATTTAGTGGTGGCGCTTCACAGTGAGTTGTTGCCGTCCGAAATCAACGCCGTTCTAAAACGCATTGAAAAACAACAGGGACGCAGCACCTGCGAAAAAGGATTTGCATCGCGTAAGATTGACATTGATTTGGTCACGTATGGCGACTATGCTGGTGTGTTAGATGGCGTTGAGTTACCGCGAAATGAATTACATAAATACGCTTTTGTGTTATATCCCATCGTGGAAATTGCAGGTGAACAACGATGTCCAGGCAGTCAGATGACATATCATGGATTATGGATGTCCAAACAGCTTGACAGCCAAGTCTTAAAAAAAATCGAATTCGACTGGGCGTAAACGAAGTCGTCGAGTGATGAATTGACGCGCTTGGCTATGTAAGCATTTCTTGTTTGTTTCCTATACTGATAGCACCTCATACAATCATAATAGGAGCGTGCTCATGAATCTATCAAATTACCTACTGCCAAAAGACCAGCAGGAATATCTAACGTCGTTAAGGCAGCACAGTCTGATTTCGCTGCCGGCTTTGACGTTGTTTGTGGTGGCTTGGATTGTGTATGGCGTGTCTATGTATTCTGGTGTGACGGGTCAGTGGCCTGTGTGGTTGGGTGTTGGTGTGGCGGGGTTTTGGGCCAAAGTGGTTGCTTCCAATGCGCTTAATGTTTGTCGATTTGATCTTATATAAATATTACTTAAAAAAATTCTTTTTTGGCGAGAAGAAGCCTGGAAAGTGGTTTGCGCGTCCTGCATCGGAATTACTTGAAGCAATTGCATTCACGGCTCTTGTGGTGACCCTTGTGTGCTTGGCGATCAATCATGGATATTTGAAGGAAGTGGTGTTGTTTTGGTTTATTCCGCAGCGCATATCATTGATGTTGTTGGCATACTTGTTTGACTATATTCCGAATTACCCTTACGACGTATCGCAAGCCGATGACCGGTTTAAAGCGACTAATATTCGAACGGGTTTGCGTTGGATCTTGACGCCGTTGTTGCTATGGCAGAATTATCATTTATTGCATCATTTACATCCAAGAATTCCATTTCATCGTTATGGTCATGCATGGCGTGCGATTGAAGGCAGTTATAAAAAATATAAACCGCGATATGTCGCGTCGTTTGCCTTGCGCGATTAAACGAGTCGTTTTCCTCCGTCGACACTGATGATGTTGCCTGTGATGTAATCCGCTTGCTCAATTAAAAACAATGCCGTACGCGCAATGTCTTCAGGAGTGCCTTGTCGCTCTAATGGGATGTGCTTCAATACGCTTGTGTCGATGTCATCCTGTGCCTGTTCTGGCCATAAAATATTGCCAGGCGCGATGCCGTTCACGCGGATACGCGGCGCGTAATCTTTTGCCATCGAGTACGTTAGGTTTTCCAATCCGGCTTTTGCTGCTAAATAGATGCTGTGATCCGCAGGGAGTTTATGTGTGTTGATGTCGATCAAATTGACGATGCAGCCAGTATGCTCGTTTAAATGAGGCATTGCGTATTTGGATAAAAACAGCGGTGCTTTTAAGTTGCTGCTCATTAATTCTTGCCAGTTGTCTTCGTTGATCTCGCTTAAAGGCGTTGGGTAAAAGCTGGATGCATTGTTAAACAGTACGTCGAGTCGTCCCCATCTTTTATGAGCTGATCTAATGAATTCTGAGTAATCGAACGATGGCGATGTGAAATCTCCTTGAATCAAAACGCATGATGCCGAACGAGACCGATTCAATTCATCACAAATGGCATTGGCTTCTTGTTCAGAAGAGCGATAATGAAGCACAATGTTGTAACCGCGCTCATGAAAAAAATATGCACAGTGCGCACCAATGCGTTTGGCCGCGCCGGTAATGATTATGACTGGGTGGGTTGTATTTGAATTCATCTTAGTTGTGTTCATTGTTATTGAGTCGATTTTTGCTGAGCCCATTGCTGCTTTATGGTGGAAATTGCGTCCATGCGCAATTCGTCAATACGTTGGCCGAGCTCTTTCCCTTGGGGGCGTTCGCTGTCGGAGTGCAATTGAAACACGTTGTTAGCATTGATGTTGCGAGACGCTTCGAAACACGCGCGTAAATAATCAATGGTGGGCGTGGGCTTGTCTTCAAATCCTGTTCGACCTTTGCTGTCTGCAATGCAGCTTAATAAAAATAAATCGAACACCTTCGGTTTGCGATACGCATCCAATTGTTTGAATAATTTCAAAATGGTTTGCACGCGCAATTCAAATGCAATGTGTGGCAATAAATGAAACTTGGCCACTTTGTTCGCCACCTCTTGGCACTGCTTTGGTGTTGGAATGCGTTTGTAAAAATCTTTCAGCATATCATAGCTGCGTTGTTCATGCATCTTGTGGCTGGGCCACTCCGCTTCAGGTGTTTTTCCTTTACCGATGTCGTGCATCATCGCGGCAAAGCGAACGCTGAGTTCGGGTGACAGCAAGGCACTTTGTTCCATGACCATCAAGGTGTGGATGCCAGTGTCTATTTCAGGGTGGTATTTGGCGGTTTGAGGCACGCCGAACAATGCGTCCAGTTCGGGGAAAATGTGACGCAACGCGCCAGCGTCTCGTAACGTTTTAACAAAGTGTTGCGGATAATCGGTGCGTAACGCGGTGGCGGTTTCTTGCCATATGCGTTCGCTTTGCAGGTAGTCCAGTTCGCCACTGTCTACGATGTCGTTCATGAGTTGACGTGTGTCGTCTGCCAACGTGAACCCGAATGCACCCAGTTGCGCGCTGAATCGTGCCACACGCAAGACGCGTAATGGGTCTTCGACAAAGGCCGGGGAGACATGACGCAGTACGCGATTGTTCAGGTCGTCTAAGCCATTGTATGGGTCGATCAATGCACCGCTTGAGTCCATCGCAATCGCGTTGATGGTGAGGTCGCGCCTGAGTAAATCATCTTCTAACGTTACCTGCTCTAGTTGAAATGTGAAGCCGGTGTAGCCGGGCGATGATTTTCGTTCGGTGCGCGCCAATGCGTATTCTTCGTGTGTGGTTGGATGCAAGTACACGGGAAAATCAATGCCGACTTCCTCATAACCCAACGCCATCATTTGTTTAGGAGTTGCGCCGACCACCAGCCAGTCTCGGTCTTTTACCGGAATGTCGAGTAGTTGATCGCGCACCGCGCCGCCGACCAAATAGACATCGGCGTTGTCTATGGTGACAAATTCAGGTGGCGTGAGCGTGTGATGAGTGGGTGTGTGCATATCAGAATTTTAGCGCGATGCGTGTTCGATTGATATACGCTCATGGGTGTTTAAATTCAACGCAGTGAGTGCGCCGCCCCAGACGTAGCCGGTGTCCAGTGCCATGACGTTGTCGAGGCCGCTGTCGCCAGCTAGAGACGCCCAGTGTCCGATGAGGATGGTGTCGTTGCGTGCTGGACGATTGGGGAAGTGAAACCATGGTGTGAGGTGTGTGGGTGCGTCCTTGGGGTGCATGGTTGATTTCAATTCTAAGTCACCGGTGTCGGTTACATAACGCATGCGGGTGAAATGATTCACGATGCAGCGAAGGCGATCGTGACCGACCAAGTCGTCGGACCATGCTGTGGGAGAATTACCGTACATATTTGCTAACAAATCATCGCGTTGATGAGAGCGCAGCACCGTTTCAACTTCAGCCGCGTATGCGCGTGCTTGGCTGAGCGTCCAATGCGGCGCGATGCCAGCATGAACCAGCGTGTAATCGTGCTGACTGTCAATGCGCTCGTGATGCAATAAGGGTAATGTGGTGAGCCATTGAATGAGTTCGTCGGCATGCGGTGCGTTTAACACGGCGTTCAGGTCGCTGTTCTTGGTGAGCTGCTTGTGTCCGTAATAGGCGGCGATGCAATGTAAATCATGATTGCCAAGTACGCTGACGATGTTGTCGCGTATGGCGTGTAATTCCGTCAGGGTTTCAAGAGATTGCCCGCCGCGATTGATTAAGTCGCCGGTAAACCACAAGGTGTCGCTGTCGCTGTTAAAATTTATTTTTGTCAGTAAGGCGTGAAGTGCATCAAGACAGCCTTGGAGATCGCCAATTGCGTAAACGGCCATGTGATTACTCGTGCTGTGCTGTTTGGAAATCGTGAATGAGATCGCTGAGCTGAACAAATTCGGTGACGCTGAGTGTTTCAGGTCGCGCGGTTAAGTCGATGTGTTCTTCTAGCTGAGACACAATCTCAGTGGAGAATGCGTTCTTTAAATTGTTGCGCAGTGTTTTACGGCGTTGAGCAAATGCAATTTTACACAGGCTGTGAAACAGCGGTAAATTATGTGCGACCAAATCCGCTGGTTTGGATGTTAAGCGAATGATCGCTGAATCCACTTTGGGTGGTGGAAAAAACGATTCGGGCGGCACGTCAAATAAATGCTCTGTTTGAAAATAATACTGCAATAAAATACTTAATCGTCCGTAGGTTTTATTGCCCGGTGGCGCACAAATTCGATCGACGACTTCTTTTTGTAGCATGAAGTGCGCGTCCGAAACGTGCGTGCGATGGTCGATTAAATTAATCAGTAGCGGAGTGGAAATGTTGTACGGCAAATTGCCCACGACTCTGAATGTGTCGGCCACGGTTGAAAAATTAAACGCCAATGCATCGCCCGTGTGCAGAGATACGTGGTCGGTGTGGGCGTATTTTGTGTTGAGTCGCTCGGCGAGATCTCGATCGATTTCGATCAATTGCAGTTGTTTGCAGCGTGGCGCTAGATAGTCGGTAATGGCGCCTTCACCCGGGCCGATCTCCACTAACACATCGTCCGCTTGAGCATTGATTGAGCTCACAATGCGTTCAATGATGTGTTGGTCTCTTAGAAAGTTCTGACCAAATCGTTTGCGTGGCTTGTGCTGCGGATCTCGGCTCATGATGTGCCTTGTTGATTGGAGTGCTGTTTTGGTTGTGCAGCACGTTGCATCATGGCGTGTGTCATGTTGATGGCGCTGTTAAGCGCAATCAGAAAACTGCTGACGTTAGCGCGGCCGGTACCTGCAAGATTTAATGCGGTGCCGTGGTCAACCGATGTGCGGATGAATGGCAAGCCAAGCGTGATGTTGGCGGCGTTGTGGAAGCCTGCGTGTTTGACTACCGGCAGTCCTTGGTCGTGATACATGGCGACAAATGCGTCGGCTTTTTCAGTGTAGTTCGGTGTGAACAAAGTGTCTGCGGGTAAGCAACCAGTCAGGTTTAAACCCTCGCGCTTGAGTGCTTCAATGGCGGGGTTGATGATGTCGATTTCTTCTCGTCCGAGATGTCCGTCCTCCCCTGCGTGTGGGTTTAAGCCTGCTATGTAAATGGCAGGTTGTTCGATGCCATTAAATCGGATGAGATGACGATGTAATATTTTCAGCGTGTGCTCGATTTCCTCACTTGTGATGGCGCTGGGGACTTCTGATAACGGCAAATGTGTTGTGACCAGAGCGACATTCATTGTGCCGGTTGTCAACATCATTACAACTTTTGCCACGTTGGCTTGTTGTGCGAAAAACTCGGTATGCCCGCTGAATTCAATGCCAGCGTCATTAATGATGCCTTTGTGAACGGGAGCTGTGCACACCGCTTGGCAGGTGTTACTTAGGCATAAGGTGGAAGCAATGCGCAAACACTCGATGACATACGCTGCGTTGGCGACATTGAGAGTGCCTGCGTGCGAGGGTTCGGGCAGAGGCACGTCAATGATACTCAGGTTTTGTGCGTTGGACGAGCGAGCATGAGCGGAATCAAAGTCGTGAAGTTGGAGTTGGAGAGACAGTTGTGCGGCGCGCTCGCTGAGTAATTGACGATTGCCGATCACAATCAATTCGGCGCGTCCGTCAAGGTGTTGAGCGAGTTGCGCGACAAGTTCAGGTCCAACGCCTGCGGGCTCGCCACTGGTGACGGCAATCCGTGGGCATGTCGTAGGCGTTGTCGTTAAGTCAGCGTTGATGCTACGCTCCTGTTTATTTGTATTCTACAAATGCTTCAGCACGAATTTTTTTTAACCAATTATCCAGTGCGTCTGTGAATTGTTGTTTGTAAATTTGTTGGCGTGCGGCCTCTTTGAGAAGACCTTCGGTTGCGTTGACTTTACGTGAATCAAGTAATTGAATAATGTGCCATCCAAATTGTGTTTTGACGGGTTGACTGATTTGATTGCGTTGCAAGCGTTTCAGTGCGCTGCCAAATTCTCCGACGTATTTGTCTGCGTTTGCCCAGCCTAATTTGCCGCCTTCCACAGCTGATCCTTTGTCGTCTGAATACAGTTGAGCTAATGTGCTAAAATTCTCGCCTTGAATCAGTCGCTGATGAATGGAGCCCGCGAGTTCTTCTGCACTGCGCTCACTTCGAATGTTGGTTTTCTTTACAAGAATATGCTGTGCGAGGTATTGCGTGTTAAACGTGTTCTTTTGTGTTTTTTTTCCGACCAACATCAGTACATGATAGCCATCGCGAGATGCGACGGATCGTGAGATTTCGTTTTTCTTCAACTGAGTGATGACGTTTTGAAATGATTCAGGTAAATCGTTTTGTGTAACCCAGCCCGTGTCACTGACTTTCACTTTACGATCGTCAAAGCGTTGCTTTTTAACGATGGCTTTGAGGCTGACCTCGCCTTTCATTAAGCTGCTGCGCAAGCTTTCAATGAAGAGTTTGTTGTTCTTTGTTTTTTTGCCGGGCAATAAAATGTTTAGCACCCTATATTGCGTTGCGTTAATTTTTTTGCCGTGCGTAGTGGTTAAGTGATTTTCCACGTCGCGGTCGGTGATGTTGATTTTATCGCGAAGGCTGCCGTGTTGAACGCGTTGTAAGATTAAATTACGACGAGTGTCTTCGAAAAACTGTTTGAATGGAACGTTTTGTTGTTTCAGTTCGCTTTTAAGTGATTCGATTGATTTGCGGCGTTGTTGAGCAATGTCGGCAATCGTTTTATTCACTTGATCATCGCTGACGTTGATGTTCGCGCGTTTTGCGATCTGCATTTGAATTGTTTCGAGTACGATTTGCTCTAGTGCTGTGGAACGTATGTCTGGGCTTCGCACGTTGCTTTTGCGTAGCGCAGAGATGCGTTTTTGAACCTGTGATTCAGTGATAATGCCATTGTTGGCAATCGCCACCACGCTGTCTAAGTTTTGTAAAGCATTGGCTGATACGCTGGCCAGCGCCATGAGTGAGCTAATTAAAGCAGTGATTAATGGTTTATTCATAATTCTCTTCACGTTTGTCAAATCCTTCGATGTTTTCAGATAATAGACTGGACATCTTGTCAGAAATTCCCGATAACCCTTTTAATTGTAATTCTAATCGGATGCCGTGGTTGTGATCAATGTCGCTGTTGCTTGGATCTGGATCGACCAGTTCTTCTTTGTGATAGGCCAGGCGCGCTTTCCAGCAGCAGCTATTGTACTCCAATCCGACCAGTTCTTCGCGTGTTTGATGGTTGCTCAAATCGTATTTGCTTTCCGCAAAGACGTATAAGTTCTTACGTGCTTTCAGCACCGCAGATGCGCTCAACTGATGGATGTCGTCGTTTAAATAGGGGTTTTCTAGGTAGGCATTGACGTCTTTTGAGTATTGATAACCCGCATTGAAAATTTGCAATTTGTTGTCGTACGGTGAAAAGTGCGTGTGAATGCTCGCCGACTCGATGTGGGCGTTTGAGCTGTTGACAAGGTATTCGCTGTTGATTTGCAATTGCTTACTTGGGTTGTAATTTAGAAAAAATGCGGTGTTGGAAATGTTTCGGTTACGTTCTTCTCTGTCTAAGGACAATACGTCAGCTGTAGCCGTGTCCGTGTTTAAATGAGAGACTTCTCGGTCGCTCAAATGCACTTGCTGGGCAATGCCGGCCTCGATGACTTTCTCATTGTTGTGGTTAAATTGTTTGCTGCTGAGACCCAGTGTGATGCGGTTGGCATCACTTACGCGATCGCGTCCGCTGAAGCGATTGCCATTGAAAAACTGATGGAACGAATCGCTGCGTTTGTTGGTGTCAAAAATGGGAGCGTCTTCAGTGTTGTTGCCTTTCGCGTAGTGGTATTGAATGCGCGGCTCGAGAGTCTGGCGTGTATTGTTTTTTGAGGTGCGTTCAAAGACGAGCTTGTTGTCGAGCGTGATGTTGGCAGAGGAGGCACTAGTGTTCTTGGCGTTTGAGTCGCCGCTGTCGACATCGTGACTGATTTGCTTCATTCCCAATTTGATCGTACTTTTCCGCGCCGCAGTTTGGTCGGTAAATGTCAGTGACGGCTCTATGAATAAACGACTTCCGACGGGCTTGCTGTCTTTGTCAGGATGATCAAAGTACGAGTATTCCGTACTGAGGTCTGCGTTCAATCTTGGGGTGATTGGTTTGTTGTAGTTGAATGAAATTTGCGGCAAACGTTTGTACGATGGCGTTAAATTGTTTTTTAACGCTTGATAGCCTTCAATATAGACACGTCCATCCCAATTATCTGCTTGATACGCTATTTGGGCGTGACTTTTAAGTTGTGTTTCTCGGCGCACGTCGAGCCCAGCTGTTCCTAAGTCGCTCATATAACTGTCGTCGCTGACACGCTGGAAATCAATTTCGTGCGTGAAGCGTCTGTTGTCGTCAAAGTAGCCTGTTTCACGGAACGAGGTGAGCCAACGTGCACCTTGCTTGCTGGCGGAGTCTTTCTCACTGGGTAAGTAATTGAATCCGGCGACGGCAGAGTGTTTTTTGTTGAGATAGCGTGCTTCGGTTTCAATCATCGCTCCGTGTTTACTGACAATGCGCGGAGTGATGGTGACATCGTAGTTGTCGGCCAAATTCAGATAGTACGGAATGGAAAAGTCAGACCCTTCACTGCTGCTGGAATAGTTAGGGAATAAAAAGCCGCTTTTGCGTTTGTTGTTTAATGGGAAATTAAAGTACGGCATGTACATGACCGGCACGCCTTTGATGTGCATGCGCGCATTGCGTGTCACGCCTTCGTTATTTTCTGTGTCCAATGTAATGCGTTCGGCTTTGATGCTCCAAATGTTGTCTTCTGGGTGACACAAGCTATAGCTGGCGCCTTCCATGTTGATTTCACCGTTCGGACTGCGGCTGATGGCTTGTGCAATGCCGTTGGCGCCTGAGTTGTGTGCGACAAAGCGTGCCTCGTTGAACCTGGCGGAACCGTCTTTGCGATTCAATGTGGCTTGTTCACCTAAAATGAGCGTGCCCGGTTCGCGCAATTGAACGTTCCCGCTGAGGCTGACTTCTTGGGTATTACGGTTGAAGCTCAGTGCGTCTGCGAACAGTTGGAGGCTGCCTTGAAATCCTGCGACATTGCCTGACAGACTCAAGGTCGAATCGCCTACCGCATATTTGGTCTCGTCGGCGCTGAGTCGCAGAGGGGCGATTCTGGGTTCCATCTCGGCATCTGGGCTGAGATTGGTGGGTTCTTCATGATGCCCATTGCAAAAACAAAAATCGGGCTTGTGGCGCGTGTGTTTTGAATTGTCGGTGACTGGCTTCCAGTCCAGTGCGTCCCCACTCTTGGTGATTTCTTTGATGGCGTCAAGAGAGACGTTTGTGTCGTCACGATCCGCCATGCCGAACGTGTCATCCTGCGCGTTCGCGAAGGACGCTGACGCAAGCGCACAGGCCAGTATGCTGGAAAACAGCATGGATGGACGTAGAAATCGAGATGAAATCACAAAAAACCACAAATAAAGGTATTAAATTACGCTTATGATAAAACATTCTATGCATAAATACTGCATTTTCGGTAACATTAGCGCTCTAAAATAATCGAAATGTAAGGGTTTAGGAATGAGCAATGAAGCGCTGCATAAATGGTGCAATGAGTATTTTAAGGGAGAGGTAGAGTGCACTCCCTTGTCGGGTGATGCCAGCTTGCGTCGGTACTTCCGTATTACGCTTAACGACACCTCCTACATTGCTGCAGATGCGCCGCCCGCGTCAGAGAAGAACCCAGAATTCGTGCGCATTGCTCAGCAACTGCATGAGACTGATATTTTAGCCCCTGAAGTACTCGCGTACGATTTTGAGAGAGGGTTTTTACTCTTGTCGGATTTGGGCGATCAAACCTTGTTACCGTTGTTGAATGACGAGACCGTTGACGGCTACTACACGCAATCGCTTCATTTAATGGCGGACATGCAGCAGCTCAGTACGTCTGACTTGCCTGCGTATGATCGTGAATTGTTACTGCAAGAAATGGAATTGCTGCCGGATTGGTTTGTTACGAAACTGCTGAATCGCAACTTATCGGACGCGGAACGCTCAATGCTGAACGACGCCTTTAATGTGTTGATAGACAGTGCCTTGGAGCAGCCGCAAGTGTTTGTGCATCGTGACTATCATTCACGTAACATCATGGTGACGAAAGCAGGTGAATTGGCGGTCATTGATTTCCAAGACGCCGTTGTGGGTGGTATGACCTATGATTTGGTGTCCATTTTAAGAGACTGCTACATTGAGTGGCCGGCACATCTCGTCAATAACTGGGTCAACGATTATTACTTGTTTGCCTTACAGCAGGGTGTACTTGAGGATCAGGTGACATTACAACAGTTCCAGCAATGGTTTGACTGGATGGGCTTGCAGCGCCACATTAAAGTGCTCGGAATTTTTTCGCGTTTGTCATTGAGAGACAAAAAAGACGGTTATTTAAACGACTTGCCACTGGTGTTGAAGTACACCTTGTCGGTGTTGGCGCAATATCCTGAACAACCTCAATTAGCGGCATTACTGGCGTGGTTTAATGACGAAATCGTGCCGCTAGCATTAACACAACCTTGGATGGAAGGACGCGCATGAAAGCAATGATTTTAGCCGCTGGCAAAGGCACGCGCATGCGCCCATTAACCTTGGAAACACCTAAACCGTTATTGGCGGTTGTCGATAAGCCGTTGATTGTGTACCACATCGAAAATTTGGTGCAGGCTGGCGTAACAGATATCGTCATTAACCACGCCTATTTGGGTGAGAAAATTGAAGCGTATTTACAAGATGGCGCTCAATGGGGTGCATCGATTGTCTATTCGAGAGAAGGCGAACCATTAGAGACCGCAGGGGGCATCGCAAAAGCGCTGCCGTTGTTGGGCAATCAACCGTTTATTGTGCTCAATGGCGATGTGTGGACAGATTTTGATGTGACGCGTCTGACGCAGACGCACGTCGATGGTCGCGATACTTTGGCGCACGTGGTCTTGGTGGACAACCCTGAGCACAATCCAGACGGTGACTTCAGTGTGTCGCCGGACAGCAGCTTGGTTGCCAGTGAGCCACGCGACGCCAATGATTCAATGCATACGTTTGCGGGCATGAGTGTGGTCTCGCCAAACCTGTTTGTCGACGAACAATATCAAGGCATGGGCTTGGGCAACATACTGCGTGAAGCCATGCGCACAGATCAAGTGCGTGGTGAATACTTTACTGGCGCTTGGGTTGATGTCGGCACGCCAGAGCGCTTGCAATTACTAGATCAAGAACTGCGTGCGCGTGGTCTAGGTCAGTCGTCTGCCACTCAAGCATAATTGAAATCAAATCGAGAAGAGGTCAGCACCGTGAGTAAACAGTCGTATCAAATTGCCCCGTCCATTTTAGCCGCCGACTTTGCGCGTTTAGGTGAAGAGGTCGATAACGTATTAGCAGCGGGTGCCGACATTGTGCATTTTGATGTGATGGACAATCACTATGTGCCGAATTTAACCATCGGTCCCATGGTGTGCAGTGCGTTGCGCAAACACGGAGTGACCGCACCCATTGATGTGCATCTCATGGTCTCACCAGTGGATGATTTGATTCAGCAGTTTGCAGACGCAGGTGCAAGCTACATTACTTTTCACCCAGACGCCACAACGCATGTGGACCGCGCACTCAGCTTGATTCGAAGCTTGGGATGTAAAGCGGGTTTGGTGATTAATCCTGCGACGGGGTTGGAGGCCATTAAATATGTTATGGATAAATTGGACATGTTGTTGCTTATGTCGGTGAACCCAGGCTTTGGAGGACAAGCGTTCATTCCGTCGACGCTGGACAAACTCAAGGAAGCCCGGTGTTTGATTGACGCAAGTGGTTATTCCATTCGATTGGAAGTCGACGGGGGAGTGGGTGTGGCCAACATCAAAGAGATCGCAGAAGCCGGCGCCGACACTTTCGTGGCAGGATCTGCCATTTTCAAGCAAGACGATTACGCGCAGGTGATCTCGAAAATGCGCGAGCAATTGGCGCAAGTGGATTGAGCGTGATTGGCTGATGCAATGCTTGGATGCGCATTAAATGATCAGCCTTTGCCTGTGTAGGCTGACCGCATGAAGTAAATATTCTTGACTTTAAAAGCAGCCGTTAAGGCTGTTTTTGTTTAGTATTATATTTACAGTTTTGCCATTGAATTTAGCTTAGGGTGTCCTTTATTGGCCTTATACGCTGTTTTGCACTACGAAATTGCGGTTTCAAATAAATTATCCTATAGTTTTGTTGCGTTTGCTTTAATTATCATAAGGTGTCTTATGACTAAATGGGTAAATAATCCTAATTGTGTTCGACGTGTAAATTGCTTTTCGTATGCTTTTTGTATGATGAGCGTTTTTTGTGTGTATGACACCGTATGCGCACGCGGCTGTTCAGCCAGTAGAGCCAATTGTACCGAGGTTG
>JBCDEX010000025.1:0-14061 GCA_039178995.1 Pseudomonadota bacterium
GATTTCCAGTGTTATGCCACCTGATTTGCAAAGCAAACAGGTGATAAATAATTCAATGCGCTGTGCGGTCGAGCATGATTGTAATGTTGTCTCCATCTATCTATAAGCTTCTTGGCTTCTTCGAGCGATCTAAACCAGTTTTGATTCAAACACTCATTTCTAAACTTGCCGTTGTAAGCTTTCTATAAACGCATTTTGCGTTGGTTTCCCTGGTTGAATGAACCCAAGTTTTACACCTGCGTCTTGTTGCTAATGAAACATGGCTTTGCTTGTAAACTCTGTTCCGTTGTCACAGATGATCTGATTGGGCTTGCTCTTTTGTTCAACTAATTGATTTAAGAAACGCGCAACCTGCTCAAGCTCAGGCGACGTGTTGTTTAATCGCAGCTATTCTATGTTCCCGTTCTCATCGATGCTGGCACCCAGCCCAGATTGGTTTGTGTTCTTAAGTAAGCATTCATTATTAAATGAGAGCGCTGAAGGAATTAAAGACAACGGCGCCATCGATCTTCGCCTGTATGATGTGAATACACGCAATGGCAATACCTATGCCCTTGGTGGCAGTTTGGCAAAGCCTCAAGTAGGCATTGCACGCCTAACTGAAACGGTGGTTGCATCGCCTTTATCCGTTCGATTTTTTTAATGGTGTGGTCAATGGCAATTTCGTGGCCAGTATACGCTGATAATTGTTCACCCAAACGTCAGGCTTATGCTCGGGAAGGTTGACGGCATCATTCCATATTCTAAATATGAACAAACGCGTGCCAACTCATGGAAAATATCACTCAAAACGTCGTTTTTCTTGATTTAGCTTGCTGATTTTGGTATAAAACGCGTCCTTCTGCTTATTTTAAGCTATTTTAAAAGCTGAAGCGCAGCTCGAAAGGCTGTAAAATACCCGAATTCGTTAGCAATTACGCCGCTAACAGCGTAACTTTTAATTTCCTTCAAAAGGAAGATCGTATCATGTCAAGAGTATGTCAAGTCACAGGAAAGCGTCCTATGTCTGGGAACAACGTTTCTCACGCAAAGAACCGCACACGTCGTCGTTTTTTACCTAACTTACACAAGCACCGTTTTTGGATTGAAGAAGAAAAACGCTTTGTGTCATTGCGTGTATCAAGTAAAGGCATGCGCATTATTGATAAAAAAGGTATCACAAAGGTACTTGCTGAGCTTCGTGCCCGTGGCGAGAAAGTATAACTGGACACTTGTTTAGGCAAGGTCTTCACTAGCTGAGAATTTAGAGGAACATCCCATGCGCGATAAAATCAGACTTGTTTCATCTGCCGGTACTGGACATTTCTACACTACTGACAAGAACAAACGCAACATGCCAGAGAAAATGGAAATCAAAAAATACGATCCAGTGGTTCGTAAGCACGTTATGTACAAAGAAGCGAAGATCAAGTAATACGATGTGGTCGTATGATCGAAGCTCAGCTTAAGCTGGGCTTTTTTTTGCCCATTGTTTTTGCTCACGTCTCGCATGCTCAATTCGTGGTAGGCTTTAACGCAGACCATTAACACAAACACATCACGACAGAGTCTCACATCATGCAATCGCCAACACCCGGCTACAACTCAATGTACTCAACCGAACCGCCTACACACGACGAGCTGATTGAACTCAGCGGTGTCGCTTTATTGGAGTTCGGGGCGCCCCATTGCCAACACTGCTTGGCCGCCGCACCGTTCGTTGAGCAATCGCTCACACAGCACCCCATGCCACACATCAAGGTGCAAGACGGCAAAGGCCAGCGCCTAGGACGTCAGTTTAAAGTGAAGCTGTGGCCAACGATTATTGTGCTGAACAACGGCATCGAACTCGCGCGCTGCGTACGCCCGACAACGCAAGACGAGCTCACCGAACTGCTCTCACATCGTCCAGCTGATTAATTGCTATGCCTGAGCTTCCTGAAGTTGAAACCACGTGCCGCGGCATCGAACCGCATCTGATTGGCCAGACTGTTGCTGGGGTCATTGTGCGTCAGCCTCAGCTTCGCTATTTGATCGACCCCAAACTGCATAAGCGTTTAACAGGTCAGTGCATTAAGGGGGTATCACGCCGTGCCAAGTACATTTTGATTCACCTTGAGCGCGACGGTTTGTTAATTCACTTAGGGATGTCAGGCAGCTTGCGTGTCATCACCGACGACACCAGCGACACGCGATTGAAAAAACACGACCACGTGGATTGGGTGCTGAATAACGGTCATATTTTACGCTACCATGACCCCAGACGCTTTGGGCTGATATTGTGTGATCCCGATATTGAGGCACACAAACTGCTGTCGTGCCTTGGCCCCGAGCCATTAGACGATGCATTCGACGGCGCGTATTTGAAAACCGTCGCCGCAGGGCGAAAACGCGCCATCAAGCCCTTCATTATGGATCAAGCCGTCGTCGTGGGGGTTGGGAATATCTACGCCGCCGAAGCCTTGTTTAAAAGCGGCATTCACCCAAAACGACTCGTCAGTGCCATCAGCCAAGCGCGCTATAACGAACTGGCCGTTAACATCAAAGCCATTTTGCGCAACGCGATTGAGCAAGGCGGCACCACCTTAAAAGATTTTGTGAACGGCGATGGGCAGCCGGGGTATTTTCAACAGCAGCTTTTTGTTTACGGTCGTTCGGGTCAATCGTGCCACGTGTGCGACACCGCACTCAAAGACATGGTGCTCGGTCAGCGTGCCACGGTGTATTGCCCATCATGTCAGACTTAAACTCAGATGCTAACAACCCAAGCAACGCGGGGATTACAGGATTTGAACCGGTGGTGAACGCGGACACGCGCGTGCTGATTTTAGGCTCTGCGCCGAGCGTGCAGTCGTTGCAACAAGTCGGTTATTACGCCAACCCTCAAAATGCGTTTTGGTGGATTGTCTCGCAGCTCATTGGCGTCGACCTCACGGAATTGGACTTTGCGCAACGCTATGAGCAATTATTGACGCACCGCATCGGCCTGTGGGATGTGATTCATTCGTGCCAACGCACGGGCAGTTTGGACGCGTCCATCGACCGCAGCTCTGCAGAGTTGAACGATTTTCAAGGGCTGATTTCTCAATGTCCAAATTTGTCGACGATTGCGTGCAATGGCGGTCTGGCGCATACCTTGTTTCGCACCCGCGTGCTCACTCATCAATCGATTGCGTCGTCCATCACCGTGGTATCAAAGCCTTTGCCTTCAAGCAGTCCAGCGCATGCACGCCAAACAAAACACGAAAAGCTAGCCAATTGGAAACAGCTGCTGTCCTTTGATTAAAACAGCGACCCAACGAAGGCACTGACGTTCTCGCGTCCTTGCTGTTCTTTGAGCCATTGCTGTAAGCCACGACTGCGCTTGCCTGATAGACACACCAATAAATAGCGCTGCGATGCATCGAGGTGCGCGTCGCTGTCGTTCACCAACTCGTCGAACTCAATGGCCATATGAGTCACCGCTAACGGCTGAGAGCGTTCACTGACAGTGCAAATATCAACGA
Source organism: Pseudomonadota bacterium (assembly GCA_039178995.1). Lineage (GTDB taxonomy): Bacteria > Pseudomonadota > Gammaproteobacteria > Pseudomonadales > JBCDEX01 > JBCDEX01. Next base: position 3,486 of record JBCDEX010000025.1, read on the forward strand.
CGGTGTAGCCGTCTGCAATCGCCTCATCCAAGGATTTGTCATAAACATCGGCGCATATGGCGTGAGAAGCAGAGGGGGGCTGCATGGGGTCGCTGTCCTTGTGATGGCTCGTGGTATGAATTGGTGCATTGGCGAGCGCATGATGCGCACAGTTTGGATCGCGCACTGCCGTGAGTCGTTGGTACTGATGCGTCATAAAGTCGCAATTCAGCAAGGTGTTGCGTAATGCGGGTGCGTCGTCGTGTGCCAACAGCAGTTTGATGGTTTCAATGGCTTGCAGATTGCCCAAAACACCGGGCACAGGGCCCAGCACACCCACGCCATCGCAGGTATCTGATAATTGCGATTCCGCACCCCATACGCACACAAAACACGCATCATCCGGTGCGCCGCTGACCGTGAATAACTGACCGTTCATGCGACTTGCGTTGGCAAACACCACCGGGGTTTCGTGACGCAATGCGGCTTGATTAAGCACACGACTGAATCCGTTGTCATCGGTGCAATCCAACACCACATCGTGCTCTAATATAAGCGAAAATACGTCATCGTCGGCTAAAAAGAGGTTAATTGCGGTAAAATTGCCATTCGGATTAAAAGACGACAACGCCATGACGGCTTGCTCGGCTTTGTAACGACCGACGTCGTCGGCACGAAACAGCAGCTGACGGTGCAGGTTGTGCGCTTCAATGACATCCCCATCCACCACCGTGATGTTCCCAATCCCCGAGGTCACCAAATAGGGCAAGGCGGCACAGCCCAAGCCGCCTGCGCCAAATACGAGCACTCGACTGTTTGCCAGCGCAGTTTGACCTTCATCGGACAGGAAGCTGAGTTTTTGTTGGCGAGAAAAGTCCACGGAAGTGTTTGATACCTATATGATTAACGCCAAAGTGGCTCAATACCATGACGATGAAAACTGGAATAATTACAAAAACAGTCTATCATTTTATCATTCAACACTGTAAAAATTCCTAGACAGTACTATAATAAGCGCTTAATCTAGACAGTATAAATAATGAAAAACCGCTGCGGTTTACTGCTTTCAACAATCATCAATTATAAAAAGTGATACAAACTATGAAAAAAACATTCGCCATTTCAATTTTTATTTTAACATTCGGCTTGTTTTCAGCCCCTTCATTTTCTGAAGATTTAATCGAAAAAGATTATGAATCTGACAGTGTCATGATGATGGTTGATCTATTAGTTGCTCGTCCATTATTGGCAGGTGCAACATTGGCCGGTACAATCGTGTACGGCTTAAGCTATCCGTTCAGCCGCGCAGGTGGTAACAATGAACAAGCACTTCACACGTTGGTTCACGTACCAGCTTACAATACATTCAAGCGTTGTTTGGGATGTAAGTCATCGGCTGAGCTTGACCACATCGAGAAGACGCACAACATCAAACCTGGTCTCTAAGCTCGTCTTGTACGATTCTCTAACGGCAATCATGTGATTGCCGTTTTTTATGTTCTCCCGCTGTGTTATGCCCTCACGTTCTGAATCGTTGACGCTCACATAGCCGTGTATACCGTGTATTGCAATTAACCCTATGTCGCCTCTGTGCATTTGCTATACTGCACGCATGAAGACTGTCTCCCCCAAATTACTCTACGATTATCCAAAGTTCTGGGCTGAATGCTTTGGTCATTCGTCGTTTTTACCGACGTCTCGAGACGAAATGACAGCGCTTGGCTGGGACAGCTGCGATGTGATCATTGTCACCGGAGACGCGTACGTCGATCACCCCAGTTTTGGCATGGCCATCATGGGTCGATTGCTCGAGGCACAAGGGTTTCGAGTGGGGATCATCGCGCAGCCAGATTGGAACGACGTCAACGCGTTCAAAGCGCTTGGCAAACCCAATCTGTATTTTGGTGTCACCGCAGGCAACATGGACAGCATGATCAATCGCTACACCGCCGACAAAAAAATTCGCTCCGACGACGCCTACTCGCCAGGCGGTAAAGGCAACTTACGTCCCGATCGCGCCAGTCTGATTTACACCCAACGCTGCAAAGAAGCCTTTAAAGGCGTGCCCATTGTCTTAGGTGGCATCGAAGGCAGTTTGCGACGCATTGCCCATTATGATTACTGGCAAGACAAAGTGCGACGTTCGATCTTGGTGGATTCAAAAGCCGACATCTTACTCTACGGTAACGCCGAACGCGCAATCGTCGAGTTGACTCACCGCTTATCACGCGGTGAAGCCATTGGCGATATCACCGACATTCGTGGCACCGCGTTTGTCTGCAAAGAAGTACCAAAACACTACTTCGTCATTGACTCCACTCAACTCGACAAACCCGGTCGCGTCGAGCCACCTAAAAACCCGTACGTTATGGAAGAAACCAGTCTGTGCCAAGACGGTGAAAAATCCGCCGACGAGCAAGACGATCCTAATTCCACGGTTCAGTTTTTAGTGCTTAAACCCAACGCCATCGACCGCAGCAAAACCGTGATTCGATTGCCTGCGTTTAAAAACATTGAAAAAGACCCCGTGCTGTACGCGCACGCCAATCGCATTTTGCACTTGGAAACCAACCCCGGTAATGCGCGCGCGCTGATGCAAAAACAAGGCGAGCAACGCGTGTGGATCAATCCACCACCGATTCCATTGAGCACAGATGAAATGGATTTCGTATTCGACATGCCTTACGCACGTGTACCGCACCCTCAATACGGTGATCAACACATTCCGGCCTATGAGATGATTCGCTTTTCTGTGAACATCATGCGCGGTTGCTTTGGCGGATGCACCTTTTGTTCAATCACCGAACACGAAGGCCGGATCATTCAAAACCGTTCAGAAGAATCCATCTTGCGAGAAGTTGAACTCATCCGCGACAACACGCCCGGCTTTACCGGTGTTATTTCCGATTTAGGCGGACCGACCGCCAACATGTATCGTCTCGCGTGCAAGTCGCCTGAGATCGAAAAAGCCTGTCGAAAACCATCGTGCGTGTACCCTGGAATTTGCAGCAACTTAAACACCGATCATTCTAGCTTAACGCAACTGTATCGAAAAGCGCGTGACATTCCAGGTGTTAAAAAAATATTGGTCAGCTCTGGTTTGCGTTATGACTTGGCGGTCAAAGACCCTGAGTACGTCAAAGAATTGGTCACGCACCACGTCGGCGGTTACTTAAAAATCGCGCCCGAACACACCGAAGAAGCCACGCTGTCAAAAATGATGAAGCCGGGCATTGGCGCGTATGAAGAATTCAAACAGCTGTTTTTAAAGTACTCAAAAGAAGCCAACAAAGAACAATATTTGATTCCGTATTTCATCGCAGCGCATCCAGGTACGCGCGATGAAGACATGATGAATCTCGCCATTTGGCTCAAAGAAAATGGCTTCCGCGCAGACCAAGTGCAAACGTTCTATCCATCGCCCATGGCGACTGCCACCGCGATGTATCACAGCGAGAAAAATCCATTGCGCAAAGTCGGTAAAAAAACCGAGCCCGTGGTTGCCATCAAAGGCGAACGCCAACGTCGATTGCACAAAGCATTTTTACGCTATCACGACCCCAACAACTGGCCGTTGCTGCGCGACGCACTGACCAAAATGGGACGCAGTGATCTTATCGGTAACGGAAAAGATCACTTAATTCCAAAGTACCAGCCTCGCACCGATGGCTCTTATTCCAGTGCGCGCAGAAAAAACACAACGCACTCAAAAAACAGCTCGCACAAGAAAAAACGCAATGTCGCCAAACGCGGTCGCTTGCTCACGCAACACACTGGACTGCCTCCGCGTAAAGACAATTAATTAATCGATCTTTTAACTCACTTCATCTTGGAAATTTAGTACAAATCGATATGCATATAATTTATCCGTGTCCAAATGCAGCATGGAAGTGTCACCACGAGATTGCTTAATTTCGCCCACCTCTGTCAGCACATTTTCTTGTTCGACACGGCATCTGAATGATTTTTTTGTATTGGCTGCTTTAAAATAATCTGTAACGCTGCTAACGTAAATGTGCCACTTAAGGCATCATATAATGAATATAACGCTTTTTGTCTTAGGCGCTCTAACGAAGCATTGATGATCATCCAGATGATCAAACGCAATGTCGAGTTCAAACAATTCATCCAGCGCAAACCACTTTGCTTCTGCGACGTTGCTTACGGTGTGGTTCACACACTTCATGAGCAATGAGTGCAAAGCAGGCAACCGCCATGGACCAACCACTTTTATCTCGTTTAGGGCCTCCGTCTGTCATGAGTTACTCTAAATAAGGTGGCTTAATGTCAGTCTTCTCTTTAAGTGAGATTAACAAGGTTAATCAAGACAAACAGAGCTTATAAGCTAGGTATTTGAGAAATTTAAAATTTGTTTAAAAACTCAGGTTCTATCATTATGACTTGCGATAAGTGCAACACTACGCATCTTACTTTCAAGCGCAAGTTTTAAAAATTTTGCACTTAGAAATTGAATTAAGGCACATTATCTGAGTGATTAAGCGGTATCAATTAGGCGTTAAGATCTATGTAGGCGTTAAGATCTATGATTATGGTGCTTTAGATAAAAAGTATTATTTTTTTATCACTTTCGCCAAAATTCGGGCGTAAACAGTACCAACAAGGTAAAGATTTCCAGTCTTCCTAAGAGCATCCCCAAACACAGCACCCATTTCGCTGGGATGTTGATGTCGGCGTAGCTACTGGCGATGCCTTCGATGCCCACGCCCAGATTATTCAACGAGCCGATGGTCGCGGAAAAAGCGGTATGGAAGTCGAGCCCTGTGACCATTAAGGTGATGAGGATGAAGGCAAACACGTAAAAATAAATTGCGATGAAACTCCAAATCGCGCTGATGACTCGTGGCGGTACTACGCGTTGTTTGATTTTTATTGGGTTTACTGCTTGCGGATGAACCAACAAAAACAATTCACTGGTGCCCTGCTTGAATATGATCATGCTGCGCAGCACTTTCATGCCCCCCGCCACCGAGCCTGCGCACCCACCGATGCACGCGAGTAAGATCAACCACGTCGGTAAGAACGACGGCCAATTGGCAAAGTCAGTGGAGGCAAAGCCAGTGGTGGTGAAAATAGAGATGACCTGAAACACACCATGAATCGCCGCATCGGTTCCACTGATGAATTGCTCATGCACCAACAAGCCTGCGAACGCGACGGCACAACAAAATGCGAGCAAGCACAAGAAAAATTTGCTCTCGGAGTCTTCCCAATACACGGACAATTTGAAGTCGGACATGGCGTAGTAATGTAGGGTAAAACTCAACGCGGAGATCAGCATAAAGAAACTGGCGATGTAGAGAATGACGTTGTTGTCAAAATACCCCATGCTCGCGTCGTGGGTAGAAAAGCCCCCTGCCGATACAGTTGAAAAGCTGTGACTGATGGCGTCAAACAAGCTCATGCCTGCCCACCAATACGCCAAGGCACACGCGACGGTCAATATGGAATAGATTGAAAAAATCCACTTAGCGGTGCCAGTGATGCGGGGGGTGATTTTTTCGTCTTTGTTGGGGCCGGGGATTTCGGCACGGTACAGCTGCATGCCCCCAATGCCTAAAATCGGCAAGATGGCGACGGTGATGACGATGATTCCAATGCCGCCCAACCACTGAAGTTGTTGGCGATAATAGAGAATGGATTTGGGGAGGTCATCAAGCCCGGTAATCGCTGTGCCGCCTGTTGACGTCAGTCCAGAGACGGCTTCAAAAAATGCGCTGGTGACGTCGATGTTCATTTCGTGCGAGAGCAAAAACGGAATCGTGCCAAAGCTGCTGAGGACCACCCAAAACAGCGCCGTGATTAAAAACCCACCGCGGTGACTGAGCTCACGCGTAGCGGTGTTGCGTACGGGATACCAGATGAGCAAACCAGCGAGCAAGGTGATGGCAAACGCGGTGAAAAAAGTATCGCTGTTGCCGTCGTTAAAATACAAACCCACGAGCATAGGCACGAGCATGGTCACGCTGAACATGCCGATTAAGATACCGAGTAAGCGTGCGATTAGTCCAAAGTGCATGGTGTCGTCATCGTCGTTGGTTAACAGTGTCGTTCGTTAGAAGAAGCCAAAACCGACTTCAAACAATTTCTCAAGCTCGGGGACGTCTTTTTTGTTGGTCAAAAACATGATCACGTGATCGTTGGGTTGAATGACTATGTGATGATGAGCGATGATCACTTCGTCGTTGCGCACGATCGCGCCAATGGACACGCTTTTTGGCCATTCGATTTCGTCAATTTCTTTGCCGACCACGCGCGAGTGTTTGGTGTCACCGTGCGCCACAATTTCAATCGCTTCGGCGACGCCGCGACGTAACGAGTATGCGTTGGAGGTGTCGCCTTTGCGCACGTGACGCAACAAGCTGCCGATGGTGATTTGCTGTGGTGACAAAGCGATGTCGATGCCGCCCTCTTGAACCAAATCAACATAGGCCTGGTTGGTGATCAGCGCAATGACTTTGTGCGCGCCCATTTTTTTTGCGAGCAAGGACGACATGATGTTCGCTTCGTCGTCGTTCGTTACCGCAACGAACACGTCGGCGTGGTGAATGTTTTCTGCTTCAAGCAAGGCTTTGTCCGACGCCGAGCCACATAAAATGGTTGAGTCGTGCAGCGAGTGTGACAGCTGTTCGCAGCGTGCGTTGCTGAGGTCGATGATTTTGACACGGAAGTTACGCTCGAGCTTTTCGGCGAGTCCTCGGCCGATGTTGCCGCCCCCTGCAATGACGATGCGCTTGTACGGTTTTTCTGAATGACGCAGCTCGTGCAAGATGCGTGAGATGTGAGTGCTGGCGGCAATGAAAAAGACTTCGTCGCCAGCGTGTATGACTGAGTCACCGGTGATTTCCAGCGTTTCATTGTTGCGATAAATCGCAGCGATGCGCAGGTCGATGTTGGGGATGTGGTTGCGCAGTTGATTCAATGCTTTGCCCGTCATTGGACTGTCGTCGGCAACGCGTGTGCCCACCAAACGCACTTTTCCGTTGGCAAAGTCAACGACCTGCAACGCACCGGGATACGTGAGCAAGCGTTTGATGTAGGTGGTCACTACTTTTTCTGGGCTGATGTGCGCGTCAATCGGAATGGCGCTTTCGTCAAACAGTTGATCGAAACTGGAGTATTCGTTGGCGCGGATGCGCACGATTTTTTTCGGCACTTTGTAGAGTGTGTGTGCGATTTGGCTGGCGATCATGTTAGTTTCGTCACTGCTTGTGACCGCAATCAACATGTCGGCGTCTTCGGCTTTGGCTTTACGCAATGTTTTAGGATGCGACGCGTGACCTAAGACGGTGCGTACGTCGATGCGATCTTGTAAGGCGCGGATTTTTTCCGGGTCGGAATCGACGACGGTGATGTCCATCTTTTCATGGCTCAGTGTTTCTGCTAATGATGAGCCCACCTGCCCTGCTCCGAGAATGATAATATTCATAATAAAACAACCTTAATACCGCACGTCTGTTTCACAATCGATGACGTTAGTGTTTTTCCAGCAATGCATAATAAAAGCCATCGGGACCGCCCTCTGATGGAAGCAGTTGGCGACCGTGTGCTAATTGTACCCCCCAATCCGCGTCGATGGGTATTACTTTTACATCTTTATGGCGTGAGAGGAACGCGTCGATTTGCGCTTCATTTTCACTGTGAAACACCGAACACGTTGCATATAGAATGCGACCACCTTGCTTCAATGTCGGCCACAGTGCGTCCAGCAGCTGGGTTTGGATTTCGTTCAATGCAGTGATGTCGTCGGTGGTGCGCAGCAGTTTGATGTCTGGATGACGTCGAATGACGCCACTGGCTGAACACGGTGTGTCCAATAAAATGCGGTCGAACAGTCGCTCATCCCACCAAGCCTCGACGTCAGAGGCGTCGGCGACTTGTACCGCAGCTTGCAGCTGCAAGCGCTCTAAGTTCTCCTCGATTTTGTCACAGCGCATCGGGTCGATGTCTAAGGCCAGCAGTTCGATGTCGGCCAATTCGAGTAAGTGACAGCTTTTGCCACCTGGCGCAGCGCACGCGTCGAGCACGTAGTCGCCGTCGTTGGGCGCCAACACCAAACTCGCCAGTTGCGCGGCTTCGTCTTGCACGCTCACCAGCCCTTCTTCGAACGACGGCAGTGCCAGTACATTCACTGGTTGAGCGAGTCGAATGCCGTGGATGCTGAAATTGCACGATTGGTGGCTGTCCGATGTTGTTTCGGGTGTCTTGGCGGGCTGCTCGGCTGAATCGTCGCCGTCACGGTAGGCGTTCACGGGCAATGCGTCCGTTAAGCGGGTCAGGTAATCCTCGCGCGGCACGGTTGGAGATACCCTCAGGTACATGGGCGCTTGCAGATTATTGGCGTCTAGGATTGCATCGGCATGCTCTGGCCAATCGGCATGAATGCGATCAAACAACCATTGAGGGTGCGACACGGTTTGCGCGGGATTGAGCTGCTTCATAAGGGTTTCGTGTTGGCGCTCGAGATTGCGCAGTACGCCATTGACCATCTTACACGCCCACTTCTTCTTTAACGCGCGGGTCGTTTCCACGGCGGTGTTGATCGCGGCGTAGGCGGGAACGCGCATGTACAACAGTTGATACGCTGCGCTGATGAGCACCGCAAAAATGTCGGCGTCTTTTTCTTTGAGCGGCTTTTTCATCAATTGATCGATGCAGCCGTCTAGCACCTCAAAATAGCGACACGCGCCGTAACACACGGCTTGCACAAAGCTTTTGTCTTGCGCGGAGAGCGAGTGGCTTTGCGCGTCGAGCTGCGACAGCGAGGCGTTTTGCGTGATGATGTCGCGCAGTATGTAGACCGCAATGAGACGCGGTGTTTGCTGTGAGGTCTTCGACATAAACGGAGTGGCCTTTGGAGGGTTGTCTAATGCGATGCGCGTTCGGGGTTAACCAAACTGTGAGCCTACTTGGAAAAAGTCGCGACGTCCATTGAGCACGTCTTGAATCGAGAGCACGTTTTTACCAGGGAATTGCAATTGCTCGATGCGCAGCACACCGTGACCACACGCCACATCTAAGCCCTGTTTGTCGACGGAGATAATCTGCCCTGCCGGTGCATTGTTCAGTTCATTATTAATGACTGAGGTGCGCCAGAGTTTGATGGTTTGCTTGTTAAATTGTGTTTTGCACACGTTGTGGCTGTTAAAGGCGCGGATTTTATTGTGCAGATCGGTTGCGGATGCACTCCAGTCGATGGCGGCTTCCTGTTTCTTGAGTTTGTGGGCGTAATTGGCCAGCGCGTGTTCTTGTGGTGTGGGCGCTGTGAGCGTGTTGCTGGCGGCTTGATCTAACACAGTAAGTAATGACTCACATCCCTGCTGCACCAGTTTTTCTCTGAGGCTGTCGCCGCTATCGTCAGACGCAATGGGGGTGCTGGCACTGAGAATGACGTCGCCGTCGTCGAGCCCTTTGGCCATTTGCATAATGCACACGCCGGTGTTTGAATCCCCTGCTTCGATGGCGCGCTCAATCGGCGCCGCCCCGCGCCAGCGTGGCAATAATGAGGCGTGTACGTTGATACAGCCTAAACGTGGGATGGCTAACACCGCTTCGGGTAAAATCAGTCCGTATGCGACCACCACCATAATGTCGGCGTTGAGTTGTGCCAGTTGGTCTTGGACTGCCTGCTCTTTAAGTGTGAGCGGTTGATGCACCGGAATGCCCTGCGACTCGGCGTATTGTTTGACGGCGGAGGAAATTAGTTGTTTGCCGCGTCCTTTGGGACGGTCGGGCTGAGAGTACACCGCAACGACGTTGTGTGGGCTGTGTTCGCACAGGGCAGCTAAGTGTTGTGCGGCAAACTTGGGGGTGCCTGCAAAGACGATGTTCAAAGGGGTCATGATGGTGGCTACCCTTTTTGCTGTTTGGTGATTTTTTTACGAATGCGATTGCGCTTGAGGCTGGAGACATGATCGACGAACAGCTTGCCGTTCAAGTGATCCAGTTCGTGTTGCACACACACCGAAAGCAGGCCATCGGCTTCGAATTCAAACGGCTTACCGTCCACGCCGAGCGCTTTGACTAACACGGTTTGAGGTCGTTTGATGGACTCATAAAAACCGGGCACGGACAAGCAGCCTTCGTCGTAAGATTCGGGGGTGTCGTCGATGACCTTAACGCTTGGGTTGATCAGCACCAGCGGGTCGTTTTGGTCGTCGGACAGGTCCATGACCACAACGCGCTTGTGCACGTTGATTTGCGTCGCGGCTAGACCAATGCCTTTGGCGTCGTACATGGTTTCGATCATGTCATCGACGAGTGTTCGGATGTAATCGTCTACGGTGTCGACATCGGTTGCATGGGTGCGCAAGCGAGGGTCTGGAAACGTGAGAATTGAGCGTATTGCCATGGCAGTGCCGAACTCCAATGAAGTAAAATGGTGCGATGCACAGTGTAAATTGCAATTATTTTACGAATATGCGGTATATATTCGATTGTAAATTAGACTGTGTGAAAAATCATGCTATATTATAGCTTCGAAGACTTTATATGCGTTTGTTAATTGCTAATAACATTCATTGAAAATGCGACTTATGATGTTTTCAGGGCGGCTGCATGATGCGGTCAGCGCGTTAAC
>JBCDEX010000026.1:0-13984 GCA_039178995.1 Pseudomonadota bacterium
CATAGGGTGTGGCCAGCCCTTTGGAAAATAAGACATAGGACAATAATAAATAATCCACATGGCTTCGATGACAAGGCACATACACAATTTCATTTGCACCGGCGTTTTGTTTGAGTCGGTCAATGCCTTTGACGTCGATGCCGTTGTATATGCTATTCCACACATGTGTCAAAACGATGTCGAGGAAACGGATGTTTGAATAGCTGTAATCTGATGCAATTTCGTTGGCGTATTTGTATGCTTTTTCTTGCAGTTCAAGTTTTTTTCCGCCTTTGGTGGTGCTCAACTCATTGATGGTGTTGAGTACATTGGGTTGCGAAATAACGTTGTCTACAATGGTGCGACGATGTGATAAGTCGGGCCCAATCATGGCTTCTTCTTGGCGTCTAAAATGCATACGGCAAAATCGAATGACTTTTCGCGTTGCGCGCTCGCTGGCTGACTCATTCATGAGTTGGCTATTGAGTAAAATCGGTTCATTGAAGCTCACCATGACCTTACGCCCGTGGATAAGGATTAAACTCAATTTACGCAAACTGCCAGGTTGCACCCATGCGTCTGAAAATAGCGCTTTAAACCATGAATTTTCTTTATCAGGTGATTGGCCCCAGCGAATGTGTACCGGCACTAATTGAATGGATTGATCAGGATGTTCGGTGAGATATTTGATCAAATCAGGCAAATGTTTGGGGGTGTAATTGATGTGTTTTTTATTGCGGTTATGAGCTGAAAAAATCGGTGGGATCTTACGTGAATTATTTTTCAACTTAATTGGGTCTAGGGCCGACGGCAGTTGTCTTAATTTGGTTTCGCGACTGAGTACCAAGTAGTCGGTAATGGATTTGGTTTTTAAGACGTAAATGACGGGCACGTCGTCAGACACAATGAGTTCGTTACTGTCTTCGGGAGTGACATTGGTTTTGACAAATAGATAGAGAATGTTAGTCGATAAGTGAATCAATAAACGTTTCACGATCAGGTCTCTTAGTTGATTGAAAATGAATGATTATTTTACCTTAAATTGCATGTTTACAGGGGGTAAAAGGCATGAATATGCGAATAAAATAATGTGAAGGTGTCTCAAAATTGATACCGTTAATTTGAGTCAAGATTCAATCGTTCATGATTTAACAGCCAACGTTTTTTATCAAGACCGCCGGCATACCCAGTTAACGAGCCATCATGACCAATCACTCGATGGCATGGAACGATGATACTGATTGGGTTTTTGTTATTGGCGCCGCCCACCGCGCGAACGGCGTTTGGATTTTGGATGTGTGTTGCAATGTCGCCGTATGAGCAGATGGCGCCATATGAGGTGGCCATCAGTGCATGCCATACGGCTCGTTGAAACGTCGTGCCGTGCAACTCAAGCGGCACATCAAAGTCACGTCGTAAGCCATTAAAATATTCGTTGAGTTGTTGTTTGCACCGCTCGGTCATGGCATTTGGCTGGGTGGTTGATGGCGCCGATGGGCTATATGACAGATTCACAATGGCATGGTGTGTTGCACTGATGAGAAGCCCGCCGACGGGGCTGTCTATGTAGTCTGTGTGCATCCTTCGTATGTCCTTTACTCATTATTGGAATCTTCTGTACTCTCTGACTCTTCTGTATCCTTTGAATCGACCGCTGAGTCATCCACTTCTATGATAAGGCAACCAAGCTGTTCGTCAATGACCAAGCCAAGTTGTTTTGCTTGGCGCATCATCTTCATGGAATCGCCCATGTACGCCCTCATGAATTTGAAAAAAGACGGTTTTTCTTCGTGTGTAAAGAAGTCCTCCGTCACCTTACCGACAGTCGCTTGTGAGATAGCTTCTGATTCCTTCAATAAGTAGGCGTGTGCTGATTCAAACGATTTCTGTGTTTTCAGCGTCGTTTGCCTTTGGCCTACATAAATAACGGTAGGTTGCGCCTTCGTCATCTGTGGTTTGGAATGTCACGCGCTCGGGGTGAGCCCATTCCATGAACGCAGCGGTTGAGCATCCACCTAATGACAACAGTGCGGTTACGACAATGAATAAGTGAGCAAAGGAGAGATTCATGATGAGGCTCCAATTGATGGATTCTTAGTGAGTTAGGTTAGCGCAGCTAATAAGGTTTCGGCGGCGATTTTGCCAAGTTCGTTCGCTGCATCGGGACTGGCTCCGGTGATCAAATGTCGATCAACGCAGACGCTGTTGTCAGCTTTCTTGTTGACCACGGTCGCGCCCAGCTGAGCTAATTTTGCACTCAGACCCCATGTCATCTTGCCGGGAAGGTAACCGATCATCGGGGTGATGTTGTCGACTGAATCTGGAAACACTGCCATGTTATAACCATTGTATAAAAATGGATTGTTATCTAAGGTGGTGCTTAACAGCGCAGCAGGGCCGTGACACAAACTGATGGTGAACAGATTGTGATTGTGCGCCCAATGCAGCAAATCACTTAGGTTTTTATCTTGTGGCAGCCCCAACATAGCGCCATGACCGCCTGGAATGAAGATGGCAGCGTAGTCGTCGGCGTTGGGCAATGAGAGACCCGTCAGAGAGCTTAAATCCGTTGGACGCTCAAACTGAGCGCGATGAGTTTGATAGATGGCTTTTACATGCGTGTCTTTTTCAGGAAAGGCCCACATTTCAAAGACCACGGGTTGACCCGACGGCGTGGCAATCTCGAACTCAAAGCCCGCGTTCTGCAGGTGCAACATGGGCAGTAATGTTTCGACAGGGTGGTTGCCAGTTGAAAATAAGTTGCCGTTTGCCATGGGCATGTTTTTTTGCTCGGTAAACACCACTAAAATTTTAGACTGTTTTCCTTTGTACGCTTGATAATTAACAGGCGTGTAGTCGGTGGTGTCTTTGGTGGCAAGTTTTAGCGCGATGGGTGACGGTGAATACGACCCGTCGATTTCACGTTGCGGGGCCAGTCCAAATAATTTCTTAAGCATGTTCTTTCTCCTATGAGTTATGCGGATACATTGATGATGATTTTTCCTTGAGCACGGCCCGATTCACTGCGTTCGTGTGCTTGAGCAATGTGTTCTAATGAAAACTCACTGTCGATGTTGACGACAAGCTTGCCCGCATCGGCAAGTTCGGCCAGCTGAGTGAGTTGGTCACGGTTTGGTAAGACAAAGCAAAAGTTCGCGTTAACGCCATGTTGTGCGGCGATGTCTGGATCGGGTGTGTCCGTAATGGACACTAAGCGACCGCCTTTCTTTAAGGTGATCCAACTGTTCGCCAGTGTATCACCTCCGATGGTGTCGAACACCGCGTCGAGGTCTCTTAATTCGGAAAAGTCGGCGGTTTGATAATCGATGGGGTGGTCTGCACCCAAGCTGAGTACCAGCTCGGTGTTGCGTGATGAGGTCGTCGTGTAGACGGTGGCGCCACGTTGTTTGGCCAGCTGAATGGCAAATTGCCCAACAGCGCCTGAGCCTGCATGAATCAAGACGCGATCGCCTGATGTTAGATTAAGTGCATCCAGTGATTGCCATGCGGTGAGCGCGGCTAAGGGAATGCCTGCAGCCTTTTGCCAGCTGAAGGTCTTAGGCTTTAAAGCCACTTCGCTGGCGTCTGTGCAGATGTAGTCGGCGTAGCTGCCATTTTTCATAATGTCGGGACGAGAGTACACGGCATCGCCAATGCTGAGGTCGGTGACTTGAGCGCCCAGTGCAACGACCTCTCCAGCCACGTCCCATCCAAGGGTTAATGGCAAGGTATGAGGGAGTAATTCGTTTAAATAACCCTCACGAATCTTCCAGTCGACTGGATTGACCGCGGCGGCTTTGACCTTGACCAGCACGTCGTTGTCGTTAGGAGTGGGGATGGGAATGTTGTTCAGTGTGAGTACGCTGCGATCACCAAACTCATTGATTTGAATCGCTTTCATCAGCTCTGCCATACGTGTATCTCCTTTAATTTACTTTAATATTAAGCAGTTACGATTATATTACACATCTTTGGCGGGGTTGATTAGAGTGTAAATAGAGATTACATTGTTTCTAATATAGAAACAAAGGTGGAATTATGACGTTAAGAATCGACAACATGCAGGGGCTAATCCTGTTTGCGCACATTTATCGCCAAGGCAGTCTGTCGGGTGCAGCTCAACTGCTCGGTATCAGCCGTTCGTCGGTGAGTAAGCAGCTGGCTGCGTTAGAGCATCGTATTGGCTCACGTTTATTGCACCGTTCTACGCGTCGTATTCGCCTAACTGATGTGGGTCGTCACGTGCTGGAAGAGGCTCATCAGGTGGAGTTGGCGTTGCAGCGCATTGAACAAGTGAGCGAAAGGGCTCAAACGAAGGTGTCGGGGCACTTAAACGTGACGTGCGCCAGCGCTCAAGGGCGAGAGCACTTGATTCCATTGTTGAGTGCGTTTTATGCGCGTTACCCGGATATCACGGTGAACGTGCAGTTGGAGGATCGTCTGGTCGATATGCTGATGGAAAATATCGACGTGTCCATTCGGATTGGCTATTTGCCTGATTCCAGTTTGATTGCGCGTAAATTAGCTGAGCTATCGGGGGTTATTTGTGCGAGTCCAGAGTATTTGAAACAGGCACCACCGCTGAATTCGGCAAAGGATTTGTTGAATCATCGATGTTTGTTTTATCGAAATGCAAAGCGTTCGATGAACACGTGGACGCTGGTGAACGAACAAGGTGAAGACACCATTACCGTCTCTGGGCCGCTGAGTGTCAATGACCCAAGTGCGCTGGTGTCAGTTGCCGAGCAGCATGGTGGGGTGTTGCTGGTCGATCGAAGCTTATTAGGCGACCGGTTTGAACAAGGGACGCTGGTGCCCGTGTTACAGGGGTATCAATCGTTTGGCAATTTACCGATGTACGTGGTGTACCCTGAGCGTGAGTACATTCCTGCAAAGACACGAGCGTTTGTGGACTTTGTCTTAGAGCACATGCCCGCTCGATTGGCGGTGTCTGATTGGTAACCGTTTGTATCGTCTGATGATTTTACACTTTAGGAGGTTTGTTCAGCGGAACAAAGGAGTACGATTAAGGTCGAATTTATCAGTGCAATGCATACGCACATCTACCGATGTATGCGATAGGCGCACGTGATATAACCATCGATTACATAATGATTAGACAACGAGGGTGGGATAACAATGAAATACGCAATCATATTAGGCTTGATTGGTTTACTGAGCGCATGCGCTGTTCACACAAGCACACCGATTTCGAGTACGAACGCGAGCGTTCAACCCAGCACAGGGTTTAACATCAATGGCACATTGGGCGGCTTGGGTGTGCACAGTCAGGGCGGATTGGGCTCTGGGGTAACCGCAGGGGCGTCTTTTGGTGGCTCCAGTGTGAGTGCCAAGTTAAAGCCGGGTGCTTGGAATACTTGGCGTGCGGGGTTAAAGCACAGAGGCTTTATTGGTCTGGTACGCACGGGCATGTTGGTGTGGAAGTGTCGATTGGGTGTGTGTATTGTCCGCGGCCCTTATGGTTCGGATTTAAACATGAGCGTATGTCAGCAATTATCGGCCAAAGTTGGCGGATTGGCTTATTACTCGAATACGGCTGGAAAAATGTGGAGTCAGCAGCACAATCAATACGCTTTGAATCAGTGCAACCAAGGACGTTGATTCGTTGACGCGATGTAAATAAAAAAACGAGCCAATGGCCCGTTTTTTTATTTACAATCGTGTTTATAAAGATCGCTGGATAGCTGCGCACGGCTTGGAGGCATCGGGCAGCTCAAGTAAACGAATGCTTAAATCATCGTAGCTGTGTGACTCGGTGTGAAACAACAGCTGATATTTCTTACCCGCGACGACGTCTACTTTGAAATGTTTGTAATCCTTTGTGTTGGAGATGTTTTGCGTGTGTGGTTTGAGAAATCCTCGATTATTCAGATTGTTTTGATAACGTACAAAGACACCGTGCTGTCCTGTGGTGAGGTGAATGGCGATTCCAAAGGGCTTTGGTTGCTCATTGACTTGAATGATTTCCACAGACTCTGTGCGTCCCGCAACGTTGGGTATTACTTTTTGCACTCGGTGGCATAACAACGCGGCTTTTACGACCGGTTGGGCGTGTGAGTGAATTTTTTGTGAGTTGACTACGGGCGTCACTGCGGGTTTAATCAATGCATTTCGAGAGGATGAGGGTTGATGAACGCATGCGCTGAGTAACGCAATCAGGGTAGCAAATAGGATTGGCTTCATGTTGAACTCCATTGATGATTCTCTATTATTAGTAATTAGGGTTGTATAGTGTGCACATATATCGTGGTTACCATCATGACGCGCTAACATTTGAAAATTATTATCAAACACGCAAACTGAAGACGTTTCATTGCTCACACGAGGTACGATTATATCATGCTGCGATAGCCAGTTCAGTCTCTAAACGTTGTTCAATGCGTTAAAAAGGTCACTGAGTTGAATGGTGTGATCAGACTATGAGCTCATTTCCTGTGCGATGAGACAATGAATCCGAGCATACTGCGTCATTGCGAATGTTGTTGAAACGTACGGATGCGATCTAACAGCTCGTCACTGTCTATTTCGTGCGCTAAGGCACTGGCAATTCGCTCAATATTGGCGTCGCGAATGATCGATACATCTTGTGTGATCTGGGTTTTTAAGCCTGCCCATTGCAACAACACGCGCAAGACATCGGCTTGATCAAACAGGCCATGTAAATAGGTGCCAATGATGAGTCCATCGTGCGAGATGTGTCCATCCAATGCACCGCTTGTCAGTGACGCAAAATGTGGCGTGTTAGATCGCACCGAGCCATCAACTATGGCGGTGCTGTCCCCGACATGGATTTCATACGCATCAAACGAAGACGTGAGGCTGAACTGCGTTGAATTGAGCGTGGCGCGGACGTTACGTAATTGCTTGTTGGTGCGCAGAGTGGTGTTGATTGGCAGCAATCCCAATCCATCCGAAGAGCCTGCATCACCTTCTACACCATGTGGGTCATGAATGGCATGGCCAAGTATTTGATAGCCACCACAGATGCCGAGCAGTTTACCGCCATAGCGTAAATGCTGTTGAATCAATGGTTCCCATTGATTCGCACGTAAGGCGTTCAAGTCGCTGCGCACGTTCTTGCTGCCGGGTAAAATCACCAAGTCAGCGTCTAAGTGTGATAGTTGAGGGCCTTGAGTGATGTGATGCCATGTCACATCGACGTCGTCGTGCAACATGAGCGCATCAAAATCGGTGTGATTGCTCACTTGAGGATAGACGACAATGACCACACGAAACGAGCGTGCTGTGTGTGTGGTCGTACGCTGGATGCTGTCTTCCGCGTCCAGATAAAAATTATTCAAGTAGGGCATGACGGCCAACACAGGTTTGTTGGTGCGTGCTTCAAGCCACTCAAGACCGCTTTCCAATAATCGGCGGTCACCGCGAAAGCGGTTGATGATGAATCCAATGACGCGATCTTGTTCCGATTGGCTTAACAGCGCTAATGTCCCGACTAGGTGAGCAAACACACCGCCGCGATCAATGTCGGCAACCAATACCACAGGGCAGTCAATGGCTTCGGCAAAGCCCATGTTGGCAATGTCGTTATCGCGTAAATTGATTTCAGCGGGGCTGCCAGCGCCTTCAATGACAATGACATCGTGTTCGGCACTGAGGCGTTGATAGGAGTCAAGCACGTACTCGAGCGCGCGTTGTTTGTAGCTCAGGTAGTCGGTTGCGCTGAGATTGATGAGCGCCTGACCTTGCACCACCACCTGCGCGTCGGTGTGCGAGCTGGGTTTGATCAAAATGGGGTTCATGTGCACACTGGGCTCGACGCGCGCAGCGATTGCTTGCACGGCTTGAGATCGGCCGATTTCTCCGCCTTCTTTGCTCACGGCGCTGTTCAGTGCCATGTTCTGTGGCTTAAAGGGCGCGACATTAAGTCCTTGATTGTTATAGAGTCGACACAGCGCGGTGACCAATGCACTTTTGCCTGCGTCAGAGGTGCAGCCTTGAATCATAAGAGAACGTGGTTTCATGAGGTGCATTGTATCGTTAAACGGCGAACAAATGCGCAAAATGGCTGTCCAAGTAGTGACATTGGCCAAGGGTTAAACAGCGCATGCATGTGTATGCGAGTCGTCAGACGAATCTGTTATACTGAATGGGCTTTTTATTAGGAGAATGACTATGAAAAAAATACTAATGGCATCGGGTTTGTTGGTGGGCACGCAAGCGATGGCGCTTGAATTAAATACAATTCAACAAGCGGCTGAGTTAATGGGGCATTTGAATGTCCTTGAAGAAAAGTCAAAAGATTTGCCGGATGATGTGAAAGTATTGAAAGACAGACAGATGGAATTATTATCGGATGCGATGCCGGTCATTAATAAGTACCTCGAAAATAATCCGGAATTGGTCAAGTCATTGATGTCCGTTGCGCAAGACATTACAAAACAGATTGAGCCGAATATGGACAATATCAAAGCGCAATTAGAGCACAGCTTGAAACATCCCCCTGCGAATAAATGACGTAACCGTTGCGTTGAACGACTGCATTGAAACCATAAAAAAGCCTGCTAACTAGCAGGCTTTTTTGTTGGATTTGAATGACGATGAAGTCATGACGGTTGCCGTGGTTTTGGAATGTCGATGTTGTGTTTGGCGTAGATCTCCGTGATGCGTTCGATGTCTTCCGTGATGTCCTCGCTGGGCTGGATCTTGTCGAAAATGGTGCCGTGCTTGTCGTCTAAATCAAGACGCATCAATACGATGGGAACGTTAGCGGCTTTGGCAATGTGCCAAAAGCCGGTGCGCAAGACACGTTGTTGGCCGGCTTTGCCGCGCGTTGCTTCAGGCGCTACGACTAAGGAAAATTGCTCACGTTGTTCAAACTCCGACACCATTTGATCGACAATGTTTTTTGAGCTGTTGCGATCAACGGGCAAACACCCCACGCCGCGCAAGAGAAAACTCAGCGGGAAAAAGAACAGCTCTTTTTTAACCAGCACATGATAAGGAATGTTCAAAATATTGAACAACGCAAGCGCCAACACGGTGTCGGTGTTTGAGGTGTGAGGAAATCCGATAATGACGCTTTTGTCGTCTGAGACCGCCTCTGGGTTTACGTTGTGTGTGTAGCCCAGTACGTTGAATACGCCTTTGCATAGCCATTGTTTAATCATGTGAGTGGGGTGGCCTTAATGATGTTAATGATGTTTTTTATTAAATTATTGGGGTAATTATAGCGGGTTACATTGAGCTGTACAGAGTTGTCATGGGATGACTGAGCGGTGCTCTGAGCATGAGATCAAACGTATGCGTTGGTTGTCTTGAATTTTAAATGCGTAACACATAGTGTATAAAGAATCGCTTGCGTGACATTGCATCAGGAACGGGCATGAGGCTCACCCGACATGATGCAGAGCGATTCTCAATAATAAAAAGGACTGCATTATGATCAATCACAAAACGTTCAATCCATTCAAACAGTTGTTGTTCATCGTAGGCGTATGCCTGCTCAGTGTATCGTCGGTGAGTCACGCGGGGTTTAATTGGCCGTTCCAATGGCGCTTGCCGTTGGTGGATAACCAACCTCGTTTTAATCACACGTGCCCAATTGATAACATGGCCCACACACAAGATGAACGGAATCAGGTTCGCCAATACAACTGCACCGTAGACGGCGTGAATGTGGTGTGGTCGCTGTCCATTCCACGCGCGTGCAGTGACGGTGGCTGTGGTTTAATTGTGGACGTTCACGGCGCGGCCATGAATGCGCAAACGCAAAACAATGGCACTCGCTTGCGTGCGTATGGTGCTGACGCAATGCGTTTTGGAGCGAGTACGCCCTATATTGTTGTACAGCCAAACTTTACCGATTTGTTTGACGACGTGAACAATCAAATTGACGTGCTGTCGTTTATGGGCAGCGCCTACACCAATGAATTGAGCAACATGGATGAGGTCATTGATCAGATCATCGATGTGTTTTCCGTCGACACACAACGCATTCACATGTATGGGTTTTCGCGTGGCGCATCCACGGTATCAGCGCATTATTGCGACGCTGATAAGAACGCCAAGTACGCGAGCATGGCCGGCAGTGGTGGCGCCATCGGGTGCAATCCGCAGCCCAATAAACCGTTCATGCTGATTAACGGAAAATTTGATCCGTTGAAGATGCCGTTGAACGACACCGCCGAAAACTTCATTCGCAACGCATCGTTTCAATCCAGCGAAACGGTGATGCATTCGGACGACAACTGGCAACAACCTAGATTGTCATTTGCATGGACGGGCATTCAATTTACGGGGCAGCATCGCCATGTTCGCTTAACGGCAGACGAGTATGTGTTGGAGAGCGTACGTCACAGTGCCAGGGGGTATCCGACCGCTGGGCATTGTCACCCAGCACTGGGTACCTCACGCTGGTTGGTGTGCCGTGCGAATTTTGATATGGGTCGCAAACTCATCGATTTTTTCATTGCACATCCTAAGCAAGATTGAAACGATGTCATGAGTTCAGGCTGTGCAGAGCGTGCATGAGTTGGTATTATGCACGCCGCGTGTTGTGCTGTTTGACACAATACGCGCTCATTACAACAGTCAGAGTATGATCCGAACGCCATGCGATATTTTAAAAATTACGAATTAAACCGATTTACCGAATACCCCTCACGTCATACCTTGACGGAAGAAGAAATCATTGAGATGGGTCAGCGTTGGGATCCCCAGCCATTTCACGTTGATGCCGAGCTGGCAAAAGACTCCATGTTTGGAGGGTTGGTTGCCTCATCCAGTCACTTGTTTTGCATCGCGTGCAGGTTGGGCAACGACGTGCCTGATGAGATGCGTTCGGCGGCAGAAAGTGCGCTGGGCTTTGAAAAACTGCAATGGCATGCGCCGGCTCGACCAGGTGATACCTTGCGTGTGACCAGTACGGTGATTGAGCGTCGTGAATCCAACAGTCGTCCGCATTTGGGGATTGTGACATGCGACAACCACATTTTAAATCAACGCGACGAAGTGGTGTTCAGTTACCAAGGCGCGTTCTTGGTTCGTAAAGAACCGTCGGAGGCCGACGCCGAGTAATTGATCACCCCATCGAAACGAGTTGATTGGTTAACGAGTC
Organism: Pseudomonadota bacterium; assembly: GCA_039178995.1. Lineage (GTDB taxonomy): Bacteria > Pseudomonadota > Gammaproteobacteria > Pseudomonadales > JBCDEX01 > JBCDEX01. The sequence goes on from JBCDEX010000026.1 coordinate 11,078, forward strand.
GATGGAAGCGCTTAGCGAGCCGATGGAAACAACAGCGACCAAAACGCCTTACGCACCTCAGATGAGGCGTCGCGATGGCCGTCGTAGGTTACGTGTTGATCGCTCGGCGCATTGGGATCGAGACCAATGCTCCAAATAGGTTTGATTTCATTCGGCAGCAGTGAGTAGCGTACGTCCATAATGCGCAACGGCAAGGCCTCCTCAGGCTTTTTGAAATCCTCCACGTTGATGTGCGTGCCCTCGTCCAGTGCGACGTAGCCCATTGAAAAATCACTAAACCGTTGAATGTCTTTTGCTTGCTGGCTGTTGGGATCGAGCCACGGCAAATCTCTGCTCACGTTGAGTTTTTCAATGGAGTTGCCCAAGCTGTACAGCGCATCCTTCGGTGACTCAAACACGCCAACGCGTACCGCGTCCACGTAATAACGATCGTTGGTTTCGATGACGATTTTCCACAGCACCAAATTCATCACCGTGGGTTTGGCACTGATGCGCACGACGGAGTCGGCTGGTGGCGGTGTTTGGGTGACGCTGTTGGCCAATTGACGTGGCGCATGGGTGAGCGCGTTGCTGAGATACAGCTGGGCGACTTGCTCGGCTTTATGATGCTGATACCAGCCAATGGTGGGGTAGACAAACACCCAGATCATGAGCAGGCGCGCAGGCCAACTGGAACGCAATTTGATGCTGTAATAAATCCCGATCAATATCGGCACGGTGTAAAACAAATCGACAATGCCGATGCTGCCCCAAGCAAATCGTTCGTTGCTGAATGGCCACAGCAAGAGCGTCCCATACGTTGTGCAGCCATCGATCAAGGCGTGCGTCGCGTAGCCGAACAAACACACCCAATAACTTTGCCAGCGCGTTGCATGTGCACGCACGCCGAGGAGTGGATGTAAGACCAAACAACAGAGCAGTGCGCCCAATGGAATGAAGGCAAGTGAATGAGAAAAATGGCGGTGGTATTCTAAAAACAACAGCGGATCGGTGTTCGAGCGAATCAGCACGTCGAGGTCGGGGCTCATGCCCGCAAGTGCGGCCATCGCGGTGAGTGGCAGTAACGTGTGACGTCGTCGTGCGCTTTGACTGGCAACGGCGCCCAACGCGCCTTGAGTGATCGGATCCATGTGAGTCCTAATGTGCTAACTAACAACGCATTTTGCGTTATGATGGTGTGCGTCGATGATAGCGCACATTGGAGTAAAATATGAACAAACGATTGAGTTATTTATCCGACATTGTAGCGAAAGCGAACGATGCGTTTGCTGCGCGCTCGATGCGTGATGACACGATGATGGGGATCATGGAAGGGGTGTTGCGCAAGCAAGGCATTAACGCCGATGCGTTGACGTTGGACTGTCCCGCGCGCGATAAAAAAATGGTGTTTTTATTGCACGACGATCAACCGGATCAGGTGACTGTTGCCTTGGGTAATAAGGCGGGTGACATTCATTCATCGTCCGATCACCCAACGAGCGAGTTAACGCAAGCGGTGTTGGTGGACATGATGAACGATTATTTCACAGGGTAAGGAGTGCATATGATTACGTCATTCTACGCGTTACTGTGTGTTGGTGTTGGGACGCGTATTGCATGCGATGGGCATTAGTCAAGCGAAGGAAGACGTTCGATTGCGCGTCAGTGGGATGATGATGACGTTTGCCGTGCTGGCGATATGCGCTGTGTATCTGCTGATTCAGAGCCTGACTCAAATCGTCTGATGAGCTTGTGTTTATTGGCGCGCGCGATGAGGTCGCTTGCGCGATTGTGGGGTTAAAATTGCCCCTGTTTGTACGTAGCCAATTGGTGTTTCGTGCGTTAGAATGCCGAGTTCACATGAACTACCAATTGAGAGTGTACCTTGAGCGAGTTTGTTGTAGGCCAGCGTTGGGTCAGTCACGCAGAAAGTAATTTAGGACTTGGCATCGTCAGTGAGGTGCTGCACCGTCGTGTGCTGATCAGTTTTCCAGCCATTGGCGATGAACGCACGTACGCCTCTACGAACTCTCCGCTGGCGCGCGTTATTTACAAAAAAAACGATGTCGTCAAAGACATCGACGGTGAGACATTTATCGTTGATGATTTGATCGAAAAAAACGGCATTGTGTTTTATAAGGTGATCACCGAATCCGGAGAGCCGACCATTTTGCCTGAGTTGGAGTTGGACTGCTTTGTTCAATTCAACAGCCCCAAAGACCGCTTGTTGTCAGGTCACATTGACCCATACAAACAATTTGCATTGCGCCAAAAAGCGCTGGAGCATGTGCGCACCTATCAGCAAACGGGTGTGCAAGGCTTGCTGGGGCCGCGTGTTCAATTGTTGCCACATCAAATTTACATCGCACATCAAGTGGCGAATCGCAAAGCGCCACGCGTGTTATTGGCCGATGAAGTGGGCTTAGGAAAAACGATTGAAGCGGGTTTGATTTTGCATCAACAACTTCAGTCGGGGCGAGCGCAACGCGTGTTGGTTTTAGTGCCTGACAGTTTGTTGCACCAGTGGTTGGTGGAAATGCGTCGACGATTCAATCTGCCATTTTCCATATTGAATGAGATGATGTGTGAGGACGCATTTGCCGAAGGCGAGAATCCGTTCTTGGCGTCCCAGTTGGTGTTGTGTCCGCTGTCGTTTTTAGTCGAAAACCCTGAGCGCGATGAGCAGGCCTTAGCGTGTGATTGGGATGTGCTCGTGGTGGATGAAGCGCATCACTTGGAGTGGGCAGAAGACAAAGCCAGCGAAGAATACGAGTGCGTGGAGCGTTTGGCGGAGCGGGCGCAAGGCGTGCTGTTGCTCACGGCAACGCCCGAACAGTTAGGCGTTGAAGGGCACTTTGCGCGATTGCGCTTACTCGATCCAGATCGCTATTATGATTTGCCGACGTTTGTGAACGAGGACAAAGATTA
>JBCDEX010000027.1:0-13933 GCA_039178995.1 Pseudomonadota bacterium
AGACGTAGCAAATCAATGTCGTCATCGAAATCAGCGGCTAGTTGCTCTGCTGCACCGCCCTTGGTTTGATAATGAATCGTAAGTTGACGCTGAAATTCGTCGTCGTCTAACAGCTCAGTTCGGAAGGTGTCGCGGATGTAACGACGAACTTCAACGAGTGTGTTAAGCTCAAGAGAGTCTTTGTAATAGAGGCACGGTTCGCCTTTTTCACGCTTAAACAAGACCCCTTTTTCAGAGGCAAATGAAAACGGCAAGTTAGTTGGGTTAGTGCCCTCAGCATACGGTGTTTCCATGATGTCAACGTCATCATCAAATTGCGTGCTCATACCGTCTTCTAATGTCATAAATACGACCTTTTACTCAGTACGTTGAAAATTAATAGCCCAACTCACGATACAGCTCGTCCAAACTTTGCTGACCGCCTGTACTGCCGCCTCGAGGCGTTACGATTGGCTCAAGATCCTCTTTGTCTATTTTATACGTCGTATTGGGCACCGTTATTTGCGCTGGCAACTCGTCACGAGAGCGCCTCACAGGTGCAGGCATTCGAGGCGGTTCAGGCACTGAAATAGGAGCGGGTATGTCTAACTGAGGCGTATACGATATGTCCGGCGCTGACAATACCGACGGCTTCTTTAAACTTCTGAAACGCTCGCGTAATGTGCGTCTTGGCGGCGTGAACTGCGGCGCATCAAACTCTGTTTTCAATTGATCTTCAGCTATTGGATGGTAAGGTACTTGATTACGCGGTTGACTGTTTTGCCGCGCAACCTCTGATGCCATGTTAATTTGTTCTGCCGTAATCGGTGGATGATGGCGTGTTTTAATCTGCTGCTCATTATTCAACTGATCTGTGTAGTTTGGCAGCATCGGTGCAACCTCTTTGTCATACAACGCAACGCCGTCTTCTTTCTTATGGTATTGCGTATGGCGAATGGTCTCATAACGATTCTTAGAGACACGACCGAGGCGCTCTTTCGAGTTTACAATCGTTGGACGAATAAACACCATCAAGTGATTTTTACCCAGTGACGTTTGATTCGATTTGAACAATCGCCCTAAAATTGGAATGTCCCCCAAGAAAGGGACTTTGCTTTGTGTTTCGGTCACTTCGTCTTTGACCAAACCGCCTAAAACGACAATCTGACCGTCTTGCGTAGACACCGACGTTTCGATTTTTCGCTCATTGGTGATGACATCAGAGGCTTGGCTCGACGGACTGACGGACGACACTTCTTGTAAGATGTCCATGGTGATGTTGCCATCTTGGCCAATGTGCGGCGTTACCTTGAGCGTGATACCGACGTTTTCACGTGAAATCGTTTGGAATGGACTCGACGGTGACGATCCTGCATTACCGGTGCTGGTGTAACTGCCCGTTACAAATGGCACTTCTTCACCCACCACAATTTGCGCTTCGTTGTTATCCAACGTCAAAATACTCGGTGTAGAAAGAATATTAGATTCTGAATTACGTTGCAATGCGTTTAATAAGGTAACAAAGCTCATACCAGTATCACGCAATTTAGCCGCACCAAAGGTCGGATTTGCAATGGCGCCAATCGCCGTGCCTAAGGCACCAAAATCGCTGACCGTTTGGGTCTTCCCTTGATCGTTCAATACTTGTTTTGTCGCCGACGCGCCCGCTAAAATACTTGCACTGGTGCTACCACCGCTGGTACCAAAACCCTTATCCGCATCCGCAAACAACCAATCAATGCCCAACTGCTTGGCGTCGCCGTCTTGCACTTCAACGATGATCGCTTCGATTAAGACTTGAGCGCGTTGAACGTCTAACTGAGCCACAACGCCTGCTAACGTTTGCACCACATCCGCACTGCCCGACAAAATAACCGCATTGGTGGATTCATCGGCCTGAATCACGGTTTTTCGAGATTCTTTGGTATTGTTGGATTCCGCCACTTTTGTCAGCACCGCAACCAACTCTTTTGCCGTTGCATGCTTCAATCGAATGACTTTTGCGCCGCCTAAGTACTCGACTGGACGATCAATGCGGGTCGCCAATACTCGGATGCGGTCTCGCGCGACTTTGGGTCCCGTGACCAATATGCTGTTGGTGCGCAAATCCGCCACCAACTGTGCCTTATTCTGCAACGAGCCGCTGCCACGCCCCCCCTTTTGACTTTTGCCCAACTGAGCGGTTTGTAGGGTGTCTAAGGTTTTAACTGCTTCGCCCGCCGACGCGTTGTGCAAACGAATCACCTCGGTGTCTTCCGACGAAGCACTGTCTAAGCGTCGAATGACACGGCGAATGCGTTCGATGTTACTGGCCGTATCGGTCACCACTATGACATTACTATCTGAATAAGCCGCCAAATGCGCTTCTGCAGGCACCAACGGACGCAATACTGGAATTAACTTACTCGCTTCAACGTTCTCCACTTGGATAACTTGAGTCATGTAACCGGTTTTCTTAGAGGTGTTATCAGTCCCCGAGTAAACCGGAACGGGTTGAGATCGTGCTGAGCGACTGGGTACAACTCGTACAATTCCACCTGCATCGACTGCCGCATATCCGTTAATACTCAACACTGATAAAAACAAGTCGTACAATTCTTGCTTAGACACAGGCTTGGATGACACAACACGTACTGTGCCCTTGACTTTTGGATCAACCACAATGGTCTTACCAGTGCTTGTCGCAACAAAACGAATAACTTCTTGAATGTCTGTGTCTTTAAAATTTACGGTATACAGTTCAGCAAACGACGCGCTGCTAAGTAAAAGCATCAATGCACAAAGCAATGAACGAGCGCTTCTACTGGTTTTAAAATAGCTAACTATATTATTTTGCACAGTGCACGAACCTTTAAATTATATGTTAATCCAAGTCATCGTATCGATGCCTTGGCATTATTCCTTTGTGTTCTTTTTATTAAGCAATACACAATTGCTCTCTTACATCATACATCACAGAGCCTAAACTTCGATTATTATAAACTTAAATCAATGTCTTTTGTTGACCCATTTTTCTGTTCAATGCTGAATGTCATCGTACCGCCACTCGACAACTTAGACATAATACCCGCTGCTTTTTGAGGGCTGTCTAATGTCGTCCCATTAACAGCCGTAATGATATCACCGCGTTCAAGCCCGAGGTCATTGAATAATTCTTTTTCGGGGCCAGGAAACACTTTATAACCTTTCACCTTGCCATTGTCGTCTTGCGCCACCGTCACATTCAAAACGCGCGATAGCGCCTTGCCGTCACCCGCCTGAACCATATCCTTTAATTTAGACACGGCTTGATCGCGTTTACCGCCCATCGGCCTCAATCCACCAGATGGCTTATTTAACCCGCTGTTTCTTGAGGACTTTGTGTCATTTGAGTTACCCATCTTAATTTGCCCAAACAAGACCAACGACTCATAACGCCCTGCATTACGAATAATGACACGATCGGTTAATACCTTCACCAATACTGCCTGTTTGTTGGGCGGCAATTTGTCGTTCAATCGATAGCTGGCCTCTTTCGAGTTATGCTTGATCATCGCCGTTGATAACGGAGAAAATCCACCACTAATCAAGCCAGTTAACGTCAAAGGCAAACTCGTTTTAGGTGCGTCATCTGGTATTTCACCTGGTGCCAGTTCGTCTTTTTTGTTGACGGTTTCGCTCACCTCCCCTTTCATGTCTTTAGCGCCTTCGCCAAACAAACGAATGTCTTTCAGCGCACTCAACGGCAGCGATGATGATTGACCGAATGCATCGCTCATATCCATTGACATTGCGGACGCTGGACCCGTCTTTTTCAACACGGTTGAACTCATACCAAACCAAAACAAGGAAGCGCAGCGACTCGCAATCCAAAGAATGATCAAGAGCGTCAGCATAAACTTTATGCTTCCGGCCGTAATCCAACTCGGAAGTTTTGGGATAGATGGTAAATCCATTAAGTATCAAAACCTTGTTTTAAGAGAGTCGTTGTTTTTCTAAACGCCGACACATAATGTGCAACACCGCGCATTAGTCTATTATTTTGAGTTATTTTAAAACATTTAGTCGTCATTAGATACCCGAATAGTACTTTAACAATGCGGATACCACCATCGCGGACATTAAAAACCCAGAAATGTTTGCTGCAATCGCATCCATCAAAATGTGGTTATTTTTATCCAACGATTGCGCCATTTCATGGCACGTCTTTGCAGTGATCGGTATCGCTGACACCCCAGCGGCACCGACAATCGGGTTGATTTTACTCACACTGACCGCATTCATCAGCTTAATGAAGATAATGGCCGCCACCGTTCCCGCGATCAATCCTGCAAGAGACAGTCCTAAAAAGATAAACGCATGCGCATTTAAGAAACGTCCTGCGGTTAACTGAGAACCGAGAGCCAACATCAACAGCACCATGGGCACATTCATAAACACCCTCTGCACGACATGCAACCAGCCACTTCGACTGAGCAGCTCTTTTAATAGATTTCCTAAGAAGAACACCCCAATGCACGGTAAGGTGATTGGAAAAAAGGCAGCAACCAGTGCAAGTACCAAACCCGACAACACAACTTTATGCCAAAACGGGACACTCTTACGAGGCGACATTTTAATGCAGCGCTCTTTATCAGACGTCAACAATCTCACAACCAGCGGCTGCACAATGGGCAAAAAGGCAATGGCCATGTAAGCACACACACCCAATATCACCAACCGACTGGAGTTCAACTCATTAGCTGTGTACACCAGCAAGGCTCCGTCTCCACTGCCGAGCAAACTGATCAAAGCAATGTCTTTAAACGCCAAATTCACCACACCAGAATCGGTTAAAATCACACCACACACCAGAATCAAAAACATTCCAGCTTGTGCCGCCATGCCAATCAGAATCGACTTGCGATTCGACAGCAACGCAGACATGTCCACCAACATACCCATTGCAAAAAACAACAACATCGGCATCAAACCCGACGCAATGAAATAGGTGTGCATCCACTTGAATACTCCTGTGTAATAGCCTGACTGTTCTGCGGCGGTATCCGCCAAACGCTGAACCGATGGCTCGGCGTCTGCGTACGCCTTCGCTAATACATTCGGGTCCAATGACTGCAATTCAAAGATTTGGGCAAATTCAAGCAATACTGGCGCATCATCTGAGTTTAAGGCGGCTTGAAATCCAGTTAACGAAAAATCCAATCCGGGCACATTGGTGGAAATAATGGCAATGCCCAGTGGAATCAAGATCAACCCTTCCACTTGCCTTAACGCACTGATCAATACCAAAAACGACCCAATGGCAATCATGATCAGGCTGGCGCTATCAAAACCAGTTAACGCCGATTGAGATTTCAACGCGCCAAAGTCACCTTTGATTTTTGACAAAAAAGAGTCCATTAAGCAACAACCGTTTTCATGACACACTTCCCAAGCTAAACAACGCTTGATTCAATTCGACCTGCTGCTGCTCACGAATGAGATACTTCTCGATCATGCCATCTGCTTCCGCGAACACATCCACTTTCATTCTCATGACATCCATTGACACCAATCGGTCACCTTCTTTAAATGTGCCTTTCTCCGCAACGTGTATTTTCAACACAGTACCTACCAATGGAGAACAAAACTCATAGAAGCGTTGAACAGTCGATTGTGGCTGGCTCTTTAACGGCGGCGTTACTGGACTTTGAGAATCAAAAGGTTTTCGCTGCTTACCCAACGCTCGATCCAAATCTCGTCGTGATTCAGCGCCATCATCAAACACTGGAACCGGTCGCGGATTCGCCACACGCTGAGGCGAAGCAGGTTTTATCTTAACCTGTTGAGAGGTATATTTTTCAAGCCCTGTTGGTTTTGGCTGAATTTTCTGTTTGGATGCGCCTTTTTTAAACGGATTCAACGCTGAAAACCCTTTCTTTTTCGCAGAGCTCTTCGATACACTCTGTGGCTGCGTCTCGCGCTTAACGACAATGCCTTGATGTTCTACCTCATCAAGCGACCCATCCTCAAACGCAGGTTTAAACTCTTGCTTAGCAGGACGTGGGCTTGGTGTTGGTTGTGAGGCTTTTGTAGGTGCTACTTCAACTGCTGGCGACTCAGAACGTATGACCACACGAGGTCGCGTTTGCGCCGCAGCCTCTGACGATTGACGAACAGACCCTGAAACCGCAGGCGTGCCTGCTTGAACCGGTTTTTGCGCGGATACTTCCAACGGCAACGACTGCTGAGAAGACGCAACCGTACGTGCAGGTGTCAATGTAGGCGTACGAACAGGCGATGATATTGGCGCTTGAGGTTTTTGCGTTGAGGCGACTGGTTGAGCAGGCGCACACTGTTGAGGCAGAGGTTGTGGCTGGGCGCTCTGTACGACCTGAGCTACCTGTGGCGGCGCAGGTGAAGGCGTCGGCATTGACGGCGCAACGGGTGCAGGCTTTGGCGCTGGCTCAATCGGCCGAGTCATAACTGGAGCTGGCCGAGCGACTGGCTGCACTCTCGGCATCGGTGCGGGCGATGTATGGACTGATGTCGGTACTGCACTGAGCGACGGCCCCTGAGTCAACAGCTTAATCATTCCGCCTTGTTTTGGGTTATGAAACGCATAATTAAACACATACGAATCAAATTCAATGTGCTGTTTGAAGTTAACGAATTTGTCCGACACACGCGTGTTATCCAATAAACTGCGGAAGCCCTGCTCTAAAAAATGATACTCATCTTCAAGGTCGTCTGCTTTTCGATGCGTAGACTGAGACAGACGCTGAATTACAAATTCGTGAATGACATCGTCCATATTACCTGGCATTAAACCAAAATTACCCGCGCACAATTGAGAAAAGCCCGGCGTCAGCAAAATGTAGCGACGATTATTCAACAAATGACTGAATGCCTGTTCAATAACGGCAAACGACACCGGCGCACACAAAGGAATGCCACCCAAGTCACGCTGGATGGCTAAAATCTCGTCCACAATACGCTGTGTCGACAACTCCAATGAATGACGGGTCCTCGCCTTATGTGCAAGTTCATTAATTAATGTCCTCTCATCAAATTCAAACAACGACAAGTGCGAGTCATTCAGTGTGCCCGGTGTGCTGAGCTGCGATAAAAAAACACCGCATCGCTGAATCAATTCACCGCTGACTTGCGCACGTAATTTTGGCTCACGATTACTGCCTTGAAACACTTCCATTAACGCTGCGATCGACAAACCGTACTGCGAATGACTCGCGGTCAACTGTTGAGAGACAACACCATCCACACCCGCTTCAATCGCTTTAATCGCCGACATGGAGGCCGAACTGACTCGACCCGCGTGTACATGTAACGGCAACGAGGTGAGCGTTTTCAACTCGCTGATCAACTCAAACGCTTGATACGGCAACAACTGCTGCCCGTTGTTGACGATGCAGATCGAATCCACATTCATATACGTCAACTGTTTAATCAAATTGTGAAAGTATTCAATCGGTTGTTTGGTGTAAACAATACTGACTTGGGCATGCTTTTTGTGCGCTTTGATCGACTGAATACTGGTGCGCAAATTGTGCAAATCATTGAGTGGGTCGCCGATACGGAACACATCGACTCCCGCTTGCACCGCCATCGCAACAAATTTATGCACAACGTCGTCTGCAAACTGACGGTCACCAAACAAGAACTGACCTTGGAAACTCAGCAGCTTCGTTGCATTCGGCAACGAGGTAATCACTTCTTGTAACACCAACCAAGGGTTGATACAGGCATCGAGTTGCAATCGGTACATCGCCCGGTTACAGACTTCAACGGCCCAAAACTGTGCGTTATTTACTGTGTGCAGTAAGTCTTTGAACGAGGAATTGAACGCGAGTGGTTCTGTACCCTCAAAACACAAAGCCTGAGCGCCTTTCACAGTCAATAGATCGGTGACAACTTGCTCAGTAATTAATACACTCATAACGGCTACGATTATTATTTATTGGTACATTGTAACGCATTGTGCATAGCGTTGCATAACCTACCGCTTGACGAACAGCGCTCCACCATCAAGCTAGACGGCGAGTGCGACAATGCATGACAGCGAATTTCATGAATGCATAAAGAGCAACGCCTATTCAGCTGCGCCACGCAAAGCAAAGACAGTAGACAAGTTATTATTCACACCTGAAGCCCTTATGTCTACTTGCATTCGCAAATAATACAATGTTTTCATCCCTGAATTCGATTCATCGCGTTTTTTGGGCCATCAAACCTCAAAATACAACAAAAAACACAATATTAGTTAAATTTATCATTGACTCAATCGCCACTCTTGCCTATAGTCCCACCCTCGAAACGCGCTTGTAGCTCAGCTGGATAGAGTACCTGGCTACGAACCAGGCGGTCAGAGGTTCGAATCCTCTCAAGCGCGCCATATTTTTCAATGGTTTAGCAGATCTTTGATTGTATGCCTTTTGGTTTTTGGAGGAATTTTACCTAGCCTTGGGAAATCAATCCATTTTTTATCTTGAGCATCAAAATCAGCAGCTAATCATGGGTAAAACCCTACGAGAACACTACTTATTTTAAGTATATAACTTGATCAAATTTTCTAAAGTAGACCTTGCCACCCTTGAACTACAAACATTATATTCAAAGCTAGACCTACTCCATAAAAGACTTTTATCAAAACCTATTTTACCTAACTTCCTCTGTCCACTTCCCTTATCATAAGACAAACATACTTAGAAAAATTCAAGACTATAGTTAAATATGAGCTAATTGCCCCACTTTCTCTTTTTATTCAATAAACCAAACCCAAGATCAAAAGTAATGTTGCTTGACTCAAGTAAAACAGTCTCCGATAAAGTCGAGGGGATTCAGTATTTTAAATACTGACTTTAAAAGACACCGAAGACGATAAACACTCTCAATTATGCGCATCTAGGAAGGCGACCTCTAAAAGTCGCATAAAAGACACTCACGACACACTCATAAGACGCACACACGGTATGGCAATTCCCACAAAGCCACTGTAAACTAGGCTCAAAGAAGTGATAAACACACAATTAATAACAAAAGAGGAACAACACATGTTAGACGCTTTTAATGCGCTTACGCCCGCCATTTTGACCTACATGATCGGCCTGTACATCATCTGTATCCTGATCATAAACGCCATTACCAACAACAACTACAGCCCGCTGACTCTCATTCTCGGCCCCATTGTAGCCGGTGTCGTTGCCAACATTTTAAAGAACATCATCATCGCAGCAGGTGTTCCCATTGCCGGCATTTACTTGCAAACCTTTTACGGTGTGATCTTTGGTATTGTTATGTTCTTCATTTTCGGATTCGACAAAAACAGACACAACTCAAACACCCTATCACTTGGACTGATGGCACTGGTCGCTGCGATCGTCATTCACGCCATCCTTCAAGAAACGGACTTGGCTGAAAGCATTTTAATGTCAATTGAAGGTTTGGTTGGTACACCGTACGATTCAGGCATTGAATCAACACCTCAACCAAGCAATGCAAACTACTAAGCTGCTGCAACAGCTCAACTGTTCCGTTCAACGATCGGCTATTTACGCTGATCACTGAGACACACGCGACGCCATGAACAATCAAACGTCGTTAACAACAAAAAAGGCCAACACGCTCTGTGTTGGCCTTTTTTTAATTTCTATTCAACGCACCCATCTGAGACGCGTTGTGTCTTATCAAAGACATCGATCATCAAACGCCTCAATCGTCAAACATCAGCGATTTTAACTTACTCGAGAGCGTCGTAGGTCTTTCCTTAGCACCTTCATCATTCGCTATTGGCTGAACTGACTTTGACGTCGACACAGATCGTCGAGTCGTTGATGAAATTACAGGCGTTGCCGATACACGACGTTTGACCGCATCCCCTTCGGCTCGCTTGGTCTGTTTACGCTTCGCGCCTTTTCGGCAATACGACTTAACCACGATGCCATCCGAGCGCTCAAACCCGTTGATCCAACGACATTGAACCGACGACTGACACTGCGTTTCACTCACGCCTTTACACACGCTCTTAACCGTCCCTGTTTCAGCCGATCCAGCCACAGACACACTCAACCCCACACACATCAACAGTCCTTTTAAGCCCCCCGTCGACACCCCTTTCAATCGCTCCTTCATTAACCATATACGCATAACTGACTCCTTGCCGTTGCATTGTATTTTTATTATCAAACGCTGCCAATCAGCGCTCATGTTATCAGCATACCTAGCTCACAACCCCATGACTGTGAAAACCATCACACTCAAGACACATTTTAAAACGCTCACGCTAATACATTACCAATGCGTCAGAATTTAGGAAAAACATTCAAAATCAATACACCGCATGATATACATTGCACATAACAATAAGACCATAGATGTCGCTCCTACACACAGAGGACCTTCCCCTCGTTACCCCAACGAACACAACACAAAGACTCACTATGATAAAAACATTGATTCACCGAATTGCCTACGCATCATTTACCTACCCCAAGACAACTCTATTAACGCTCTTGATACTGCTCGCAACCTCTATAGTATCACTGCAAAATTTACGCTTGGATCTATCCAACGAAGGCACACTGCGTCCAGACAGCCCAGTACGTGTTAATTACAACTCATTCAAAGAAACTTACGGACGCGACGACTTCATCCTGGTCGCGGTTAAACGCCACGAGTCGGTGTCACTCGATGACAGTCTTGCACAATTCAAAGACCTGAAAGAGCGCATTGAAAGCAGCTCAGACTACATCGACACCGTCGACGCCTTCACCAATATTCGCTACACCCACTCGAGTAACGACGTCCTGTATGTGAACGAGCTTAGCGAGGCATACAAACAAGGCAAATGGATCAGCCCTCAAGCGTTTTTAGACTTCAGTATCAACAACCCACTGTACAAAAATCGTTTCATTTCAGACGATCAACAGTACTTTGCCCTAAACATTCTGCTTAAAACCGTTCACGGCGACAACGGCGACACCGATTTACTCAACTTAGACACGTCATCATTGTTAACCGACGACATCACCGCTGATGCCACAAACGACCGCTCAAGCACCAGCACCGACGACACACTGACCAAGATCGGGCCCAATGAAATCAGCGACGTCATTGAGTCCGTCTTGAAAATCACCAAAGACAGCGACAACGAGGTGTATATTTCCGGGTCATCCTACGTGCTCGACACTCTCAACAAAGTCACGGTAAAAGATTCTCAAAAAACAGGTGCGTTGGCGCTTATTTTTTGCATTTCGTTTCTACTGCTGTTCTTCCGCCGCCTGTCCGCCATTTTATTCCCACTCACCATCATCAACTTATCGTTGATTATGACCTTGGGCGTCATGGCTTTTTTAGACATGCCGTACACCTTATACATTGGTGCAATGATCCCTCTGATGATGGCGGTTGGCACCGCCGATGCAGTGCACATCATGGCGCGATTTTTCCCAGCGTACGAAGCCTCCGGCGATAAAAAAGAGTCCATCTTAGAGGCCATCGACTTTTCGGCACACGCGATCTTGCTCACGAGTTTAACCACCGCCATAGGCTTTGTGTCGTTTGTGATCGGCGATTTAGAATCCATCGCCAACCTAGGTATTAACATGGCGTTTGGTGTCATACTGGCCTTCTTGCTGACCATCACCGTATTGCCCGCAGGCATCTCGCTGTTTAAGATCAAACGCCAAGTTGGCACACGCAATTTGTTTGCCTTCATTGAACGGTATCTCACCGCCATTTCCGAATTTTCCATTCGCAACGCAAAACCCATTGTGGCTATCAGCGTCGTCCTTTTTGTCGGTTTATTATTCAACACCAAACACTTAATTTTTTCACACGACCCTGCCGCCATTTTACCCGCAGGCGAAGTCGCCAAACGTGACTACTATCATTTAAACAAAGTACTCAAAGCGAGCAACCCGATTGAAGTCATCATCGACACTGGAAAAGACGACGGAATTTTCGATCACAACTTACTCAATGCCGTCGACGCGGTGAGCAAACAGTTCGACGAAACCACGTTCTCTGGATTGCACTTTAATCAGCCTTATTCGATCATCAACATCGTCAAAGAAATGCACTCTGCACTGAACAACAATCAACCCAATTTCTACACCCTGCCCAACAACTCAGAGGTGATCCGACAAGAAATCAATTTGTTTGAAAGTTCGGCAAAAGACGATTTATTCAAAGTAGTGGACGAAAACTTCCAGCGCCTGCGCATCACCTTAATGGTGGAAGACGCGGACGCGGTCAAATACAATGAGGTCTTGCCCAAAATCGAACAGACCTTCAAAGAGGCTCTGCCACAACAAACCGTGATCATTACGGGCAACACCGCCCTCGTCGCAGAAACCGTACCAAGCGCACTGCGCACCATGTACGCCAGTTACGCATCGGCGTTCATCGTCATCACCTTGTTGATCATGCTGATGGTGAAAAGCATCAAACTGGGATTGATCAGCATCATTCCCAACATATTGCCAATTCTCATCGCACTCAATTTAATGATTTTCATGGACTGGCCTCTCGACTTAACCAGTATGATGGTCGGTGCCATTGCGATTGGCATCGTCGTTGATGACACCTTGCATTACTTACATCGTTACACTGAATTTGTGCATCACGGCATGGACAGTCATCAGTCGATTGTCAGCACCGCGCAAACCACCGGTCGCGCCATGCTCATCACCTCGATCATCTATGCCGGCACACTCATGTGCGATATTTTCTCCAGCATGACCAACATCTTCATCTTCGGTATGAGCTTGTCGTTGATCACCATCCTGGCATTGCTATCGGACTTGATCATCACCCCCGCATTGATCATGACCTTCAATAAAAAAGCCGCCAAATAAGCGGCTTTTTTGTTATTCAAGACGATATGACGGATCAAAGCTCGTCATCGACTTCATTCACATTAATCACTCGGAAATCAGCACACGGTAACGAGTTAAATGTGGTTGAGGTCGCGAGCGTGTATGCACCCATCATTCGTCCAACCACCACATCCCCCATCTCAAGACTGGGCAACTCAATGTCATCTGCAATCACATCAATGCTGTCACAAGTAGGTCCCGCCAACACACTGGGTTGATAGTCGCTCGAATCACTGTAAATACTCAACGGATATCGTGCATGATCAAATAGCTGTCCAGAAAATGCGCCGTACACGCCATCATTTAAGTAATACCACATGACGTCACCGCGCTTTGAAATTCCATTCACCGAACACACCACCGTCACCGCAGGCGCGGACAAATAACGTCCCGGTTCAGCAAATACTTGTACGCTGTCCGGCAGAGCACTCAACGCCTTACGAATCGGCTGACAAAACGTATCAATTGTATCCTCTTCAGGACGTATATAATTCACTGGAAAACCACCGCCGATGTTTAAAATATGCAACTGCGTTTTATACTCTCGATTCATTGTTTGCATGAACGTATCGCAAAAACCAATTGCCTCAACGTGTTTGTCCGCGCTGTGCGTTTGCGAGCCCACATGAAACGATACGCCTTTCACGGTAATGCCCAACGCCTGAGCTTCGAGCACAATCGCCTGCGCATCGTCTACATTACAGCCGAACTTTTTCGACAAATCAACACTGGCATCGGCACTGCGAAATGCAATGCGCAACAACAACCCAACCCGATGTTTGTACGCAATAAATTTCTTTAACTCATACACATTGTCAATCACAAACGTGGTGCATCCCGTACGTATGGCCTTAGTGATTTCTCGATCCGATTTTATTGGGTGCGTATGAATCACTTGCTTAGGGTAAATGGAATGCTCTTTGATCAACGATGCTTCGCCCGATGAGGCAATATCAAACCCCGAACCCAAGTCACGTAAGGTCCTGATCATGGCTGCATGGGGCAATGATTTAATTGCATAAAACAAGGCAACGTTTGGCAACGCCGCGCGCAATGCTTGATACTGTGACTAGCCCCTAATTTACTAGAGACTCTTTAAC
>JBCDEX010000028.1:0-13351 GCA_039178995.1 Pseudomonadota bacterium
AACGGTGACGGTTCGTATGCGGTATCGGGCACAAAAATTTTTATCACGGCGGGTGAGCACGACTTAAGTGAGAACATCGTTCACTTGGTGTTGGCTAAGCTACCAGATGCGCCAGCGGGTTCTCGAGGCATTTCGTTGTTCATCGTGCCAAAAGTGAATGTGAATGACGATGGCAGTCTCGGTGAACGAAATACACTGGCGTGTGGTTCAGTCGAGCACAAGATGGGAATTCATGCATCCGCAACGTGTGTCATGAATTTTGATGGCGCCAAAGGTTTCTTAATTGGTGAGCCGCATAAAGGCTTAAAGTACATGTTCACCATGATGAATTACGAGCGATTGTTGATGGCGGCTCAAGCCATTGGTATTGCCGAGCGTTCGTATCAAAACGCAGTCGTGTATGCCAAGGACCGTCTTCAAGGTCGATCGGCGACCGGTAAGCAGCAACCTGAAAAAGCAGCTGATCCAATTATCGTGCACGCTGATGTGCGTCGTATGTTGTTGACTCAGAAAGCGTTTAACGAAGCAGGACGTGCATTTGCAACGTATGTGGGCGAGCAGTTAGACGCGGTCAAATGGGGTGCAGACGATGTGAAATCAAAGCGCGCTGAACGTGTTGCGTTACTGACACCAGTGGCTAAAGCCTTCGTGACCGACGTGGGTTTGGAAAGTGTTGTTGCGGGTCAACAAGTGTTTGGTGGGCATGGTTACATTCGTGAGTGGGGACAAGAGCAGTTTGTTCGAGACATGCGGATTGCGCAGATTTATGAAGGCACAAATGGCATTCAAGCGATGGATTTGATTGGACGTAAAGTGGCGTCTAACCAAGGTCAGTATTTGAATGATCAAATTGCTGAGATTCGAGAGTTCATGAAAGAACACACGGCGAGCTCATCGATCGCTGACTATGGCTCTCAAATGGAGACTTCATTAGTGGAGCTTGAAAGCTTAACTCAGACCATTCTGAGCGGAGCGACTGATCAGAAAGATTTGCTTGGCTCTGCGGCGATGGAGTATTTGCATGTCTTTGGGTACAACTTATACGCTTACATGTGGTTGCGTATGTTGGTAGCAATTGATGGGCGAGATGATGAGTTTGCACAGGCTAAGCGAATGACCGGTGAATTCTTCATGAAGCGTTTGCTGCCGAGAACACATGGTTTGGTTGCGTCAGCCTCTGCGAGTGCGTCAACTGTGATGGACCTGCCTGAAGCGTTGTTTTGATCCAGTAGTAAGCTTAAAAAAGAGGCATAAAAAACAGCGATTAATCGCTGTTTTTTATGCCTTTGAATGCGTTTAAGCCGTCGAATTTCGTTCCTGAATATTCAGGAAGATGCCATTTTTCGGGCGAGTGGTGACGCGACTGACAACATCCGGTTGATGCGAGTTGGAAGGTTCGAGTTTGAAGTGGTACAAAAATTTGCTCAACACCAGCATGGATTCTTGATGAGCAAAGGCCGCTCCCATACAAATGCGTTCGCCCTTACCGAAAGGGAAATAAGCTTGTTCATGACTTTTGTCGTGCATTGGACAGCGTGCTTGCGCAGCTGAATCGTTGGTGTCAAATCGTTTGGCGTCAAACTCATGAGGGTTTTTCCAGTGATTATCACTGCGTTGAATCAGCCAGGGTGATACGACCACAACTGAGCCTTGCTTGATGTGTTTGCTTCGCAGCGACATATCACAGCCCGCCTCTCTTAAAAAGAATCCCACAGGAGGATACAAGCGTAGGGTTTCTTTAAACACCAAATCAAAAGTCTTCAACGTCTTGATGTCTTCAGGCGCGATTTCTTTATGATCAAGTATGGCTTTAGCTTCTTGATGCAGTGACTCCTGAAGTTCAGGCGACTTTGCGATCATATACAATGCCCATGACAGTGCAGACGCAGTGGTTTCATGACCCGCAATAAAAAACACGCCCATTTGATCAATCACTTCTTGCAGCGTAAAACGCTGCTGTGTTGTCGGGTGTTTTGCTGTTAGCAGAGAATCTAAAATGTTCTTTTCAACGTAGGCTTCTTTTTCATCGTCACTCAGTGCTTGAAACGCTTCGTAACGCGGTTGAATGTAAGTGCCAAAGGTGTCTCGGATACGTTCGGCTTGTTTTTTGGCGGAGCGTTTATTGAAAAATGAAGGCAGCCCATATAAACGTAAGATAAACGCCTTTTGAGCGCTTTTTTGGAATCCATGAAACGCGTCGAACACTTTTTTAGAGTCTGCTTCAGACAAACTCTCAGAAAACATGGTGCGGTAAATAATATCCGCTGCTACGTGTGTCATATAGTGTTCAATGTTGAATTCGGGTGTCTCGGCTGCTTTTTTCTTGACGATATTGATCAATTCATTGCTGGCACTGAGCATGTCACCGTATGCGCGTTTTAGGTGAGTGTGACCAAACGCATTTTTCAGCATGCTGCGTTGACCTTCCCACTCATCGCCGTTGCTCGTAAATACAGAGTTTCCCATTAAGGGTTCGAGTAACTTCATGAGTTGGTAGGACTTAGGGTATAGCTTGTCTTTATTGCGAAACACATCGGTGACTAAGTTGGGTTCGCCCACTACAAACATGTCTGTCCGAGGTAGGTTTACCTCACCCAGCTTTAAGTTGTAACTGTTTTTGTACACAACGTGAATCCAAGAATCCCAGCCGCGAATGAATCGTTTGATGAACGAGCTTTTGGATTGATGGGGTTCTGGATACGGAGGCGTAAAATTCTCGTTAGTCATTGCATAACCTTTTGATGCTTTGATTGCCTGTCACCAATTGGAAGTAGTTAGTGGGGGAGTTCATTTCGTGGGCGTACAGGTATTTGAAATGAAGTAAAAAGCGATTTTTCTTGATGTGAGCATAACTCTCTTTCGAATACATGGCGTGGAAACGCGGCGATTTATAATGCAGGGCAATACGCCCCTCATCACAAATGGGCGCGAACGGGTTGCACGCATAAAAACAGATGCCGTCTGCTGGGGAACTGATATCAAGCCAATCAAACGCAGGGCTTTTGGCGCTGAGTTCTTGATAGTGACGCTGAAATGGAATGGCTTTGTTATAGCATGTGATGTTAGGGGATTGCTGAGCGAGTGTGACTAATGTGAAGTTTGTTGGCAGTGGGTTGTAGTTGTTCAGCGCGTTGACTTTGTTCATGATGATGGGTGCTAAAATGGTGCCAAAACTGTGAGACATCAATAACACTTCGTCGTATTGCTCTGCATGGTTTGTTAGCTCTAAGTAGACTTTCTGTGCAAGTGTGTCGAGGTGCTGCATTAAGGGGCCGTCTTCATCGGGAAATACACGATAGTTAAAGGCCATGGCTCTTAAAATCCACAGCGGCTTTATCTTTTTCATGAGGACGTATGTGACCAGGCCGAGTACGCCGATACTGCACGCGATTTTTAACAATAAATAGTTGTGATCGCCTAACAGAAAATCAAACAGAATGTTGAGCAGCAAGCAGCTGCCCAGTGTGCCGGCAACAATGAATATCAGAGGGAGTATGTAAGCTTGTATCGAGTTTTTTCCCAGTGAGCTAATGTGGCTCCAATTTGAATGCTTGAGAGTGGACAGATAATAACGTAAAAAGTAATACACCAAAGACAGTGTGGCGATGTTCCAATACGGAGACACTACGTGGTTCCAATTTAAAAAACTGAATTCAGTGTCTACTTTATCCGTTGCATTGTTGACGCGAAACGTGTGTTCGTCCGCATCGTCTGTATTGAGATCAGACAGAGCGGTTTTTTTGTCGTTTGTCGTAGACCATTGTGTAAATTCACGGACGAATAAGTCGTAATAAAACTGTGACGGTCTTGGATCAAAACCCGCGAGGTAAAATACTTTGCGTTGTGTTATGGGTTGGCTCACGAATTAGGTCTCATGGTCAAAGTTCAAGTTAATGGTGCGCGTGCTTACATAGTTTAACGGATTTACAAAGCGAGTGAGCAGATTAATGAGCAAGCGCAACGTGTCATAACGTTGTCGAGGAATGATATGCCAATGGGTGTGCGGAATGTGTTGTCCTGATGCTTTGCCGTCGTTTAACAGCAGATTACAGGCTTTAAATTTAGGGTTGCTGGCGAGCAGAGCCGATTGCACTTTGAATACGATGCGCTGCAAATGGATTTGTTGTGCGCTGGTATAGTCTAAGATGACGGTGTGGTGTTGTTTTGGAATGACCAAGACATGTCCTGGCGTGAGGGGGAATTTATCTGCAATTGCGTAACACTGGTCGTCTTCGTAAATGGGTGTGATCTTACGCGATGCGCTGTCGGATAATTGACAAAAGAGGCACTCGGCCTGATTGCTCGATGTGCTTTTTAGTTCGTCCTTTGATTCGACCATGACGTTCCCCAGTGCTAGAATAGCAAGTTCCCATGAAAGGCCTTATTATAATAAATTCCACGTTAAATTACTGTGTTTGGGTGTTGGATAATGGATAAGCAAGATGAACCAATATCGCATCGCGATTACTGTTTGTTGATTGATGGGTCAAAGCACAACCGCAATCTGGGCTGTAAGAAGCACGACAATGCGTATGGCATCAACGGTGGTGGTGGTGCGTCGGAGCGTAAAATAGCCGATCGTCGATTTTACGAACATTTGAAATCAAACAACGATCCCGTGGCGCCATTTGCGTATGCGGCGGTTCGACTGTTTGGTTGGTTTTTCTTTAACTACAAACAAGGCGTGTGGCGAGGCCAGTTAAGTAAACGATTGTTTAAGGGTTTGTTGTAATGAGCGTAGTTGATGTGTTTTGTGGCGCATTGATTAATTGAGAGAGGGTGATATGCGTAAACCAGAGTTGAGTGATGAAGATAAACAACGAGTGAAGGAATGTTTGGACAATAACCCGCTTCACAGTACTGAACGTAAGCCATTTCGATTATGGCGCTTATTACTTGTCTTGGTGGCCATAGTGTCGTTGATGAGCGTGTTTTCATTGCTAGTGGCTAAGTACTATTTTTATCAGTGATTGTGTATCCAGCTGTTTTAAAAGGCACTTTTTAGGGTATTCTCTGAAGGCTAGGCAAGTGATGTGCTATAGTGAGCAGAGTGGATTAAGCCTGTCTGACGGGGATTGTACTGCAAGTGACCATGGCGTGCGTGTTTTTTAGCGGTGAATGCCAAATATCCTTGTAAAGCCTTATCTAATCTACTAAAATAGCGCACCCTAAAATCAGAAATGATGATTAACAGAACATCTCTGTTTCACCTGCTGTTTCACACACGTGAAGGGCAGCAAGCGGTGGCAGTGTAAAGCGACATTTGGAGCGAACTATGTACGCAGTGATAGTAAGTGGCGGTAAGCAACATCGCGTGGTTGAAGGCGAGACGTTGAAGTTGGAGAAAATTGAAGTGGCCACTGGTGAAAGCATTGAATTTGACCAGGTGTTAATGGTTGGCGAAGGCGCTGACGTTAATGTAGGTACACCATACGTTAAAGGCGCAAAAGTAACTGCAGAAGTGGTTGCACAGGGGCGTCACAAGAAGATTAAAATCATCAAGTTTAAGCGTCGTAAGCATTCACAAAAGCAGATGGGCCACAGACAGTGGTTTACTGAAGTGAAAATTACAAAGATTGCTGGCTAGTACATAACACATTAAGTGAAGAACAGATCAAGCGGAGATTAACTCATGGCTCATAAGAAAGCAGGCGGTAGTACTCGTAACGGACGCGATTCCGAGTCCAAACGATTAGGTGTTAAAGTATTTGGTGGTCAAGCAATTAAAGCAGGCGGTATCATTGTTCGTCAGCGTGGCACACGTTTTCACCCAGGAAAAAACGTAGGTTGTGGTAAAGACCACACTTTGTTTGCGACATCAGAAGGGCGCGTTGAGTTCACTGTACGTGGTCGACACAACCGTAAGTTTATTGATGTGGTGCCTGCGTAAACGGCCCTATTTCAACTGACAGAGGTGATCGTTCAGTCATCGTTGTCTATGAAATAACACTGTATTTTAAAAGCCTCGTGGTTCAAACGGGGCTTTTTTTATGAATATTAAAATACATCACAGAGGTCATGAGGCCTCTTAAAAAAAGCAGCGTGTTATCCGGCACTTTGCGCTATAGTAGTATTTGATTATGAAATTTATAGATGAAGCAAACATTAAGGTTCAAGCGGGCAAAGGTGGCAATGGCGCACTCAGTTTCCGTCGTGAGAAGTACATTCCGCGTGGTGGACCAGACGGTGGAGACGGCGGCGACGGTGGACATGTGTACTTGCGTGCGAGTGATGCATGCAACACCTTGATCGACTTTCGTTTTCAGCGAAGCTATGCCGCTGATAATGGCAAAGGTGGGCAGTCAAAAGCCTGTACGGGTGCAAAAGGCGAGTCTTTGTATCTGGATGTTCCAATTGGCACGACCATTATTGATCAAGACACCCAAGAAATACTGGGCGATTTAGTGGAAGATCAGCAAGTCATAATGGTTGCCAAAGGCGGTCATCATGGATTGGGCAACATGCGATTCAAATCCAGCACCAATCGAGCGCCTAGGCAAACGACCAACGGAGCTGAAGGCGAATTTCGAGAACTGCGCCTAGAGCTTAAAGTACTGGCTGATGTGGGTTTGTTGGGCTTACCAAACGCTGGGAAATCCACCTTAATTTCATCTGTATCATCGGCTAAGCCGCGTGTGGCGGATTATCCATTTACGACATTGGTGCCGAATTTAGGTGTGGTTAAAATTCAAAAGCACCGCAGTTTTGTGATGGCAGATATCCCTGGCTTGATTGAAGGCGCGTCCAAAGGCGCTGGATTGGGTATTCGATTCTTGAAGCATTTAACGCGCACCCGTTTGTTGCTGCATTTGGTTGATATTGCGCCAGTTGATGGCAGCGATCCAGTGGAGTCAGCACAAGCGATTATTCAAGAACTTAAGTCATTTAGCCCAACACTGGCGGAGCGCCCGCGTTGGTTGGTGTTAAATAAAACCGATTTGTTACCGGACGATGAGGCGCGACAGCGTTGCCAGGACATTGTGGACGCATTGGCATGGGATGGTCCTTGGTTCAGTATGTCAGCGGTGTCGGGTAAAGGCACTGACTTGCTGTCGACGCACATCATGGAGTACATCGAAGCACGCTGGGCGGCAGAGCAAGAGAATCCTGAGCTGATTGAGCAAGAGAATGACATTGTGGCACAAATGCAAACCGAAGGGCGTATGCGCATCGAAGCGCTGGTACGCGAGCGTCAATTACAGCGTCAGCAAGCTCTTGAAGGTGAGTCAGACGATGATTTTGACGACAACGATTACGATGTTGACGTCGAAATTGCACCGTATTAATCAATAATAAACAGACATTATGAGCCGATCAATCGACATTCAACCGTTGCAACGCTGGGTGATTAAAATTGGCAGCGCACTGCTGACCGATGATGGACAAGGTGTGAATAAGCGCGCCATTGGGCAGTGGGTTAATCAAATGTTGGCGCTAAGACGCCAAGGCATTGAACTGGTGCTGGTGAGCTCAGGCTCGGTTGCAGAAGGCATGGCGTGCTTGGGGTGGACGAGTCGTCCAGGCAGCTTAGATCGCTTACAAGCGGCTGCAGCGGTGGGGCAAATGCGTCTTGTGCGTGTCTACGAAGAGGCGTTTCAAGATGGCCATGCTGTAACGGCTCAAGTGCTGTTAACTCATGATGATCTAGCCAACCGAAAGCGTTATTTAAATGCGCGTCAAACGCTGCGTTCATTGGTTGATTTGAAGGTGGTGCCCATCGTGAACGAAAACGATACCGTGGCGACGCATGAAATTCGATTTGGTGATAACGACACATTAGCCGGTATGGTGGCCAATTTGATCGAAGCTGACCTGTTGGTTATTTTAACGGATCAAACAGGCTTGTTTGACGCAGACCCTCGGCATCACCCTGATGCTGAATTGATCTCGGAAGAAAGCGTTAATGCAGAGCGTCTTGATGCCTTTGCGCAAGGCTCTGGTGGCGCGTTAGGTCGTGGTGGCATGGCAACAAAGTTAAGTGCAGCGCGTTTGGCGGCGCGTTCAGGGACGCATACGGTCATTGCGAGCGGTCGCGAGTCAGATGTATTGCTGCGGATTCAGCGTAATGAGCCCATAGGTACGCTGTTGTGTGCCAATGAGCAAACAATCCCAGCCCGTAAACAATGGCTTGCTGCGCATCAGCGTGTGTCTGGGACGTTGACGCTGGACGATGGTGCGGTCACGATTTTACGTCAGGGCGGCACCAGTTTGTTGCCAGTTGGCGTGGTCGCTGTGTCGGGTGAATTTGAGCGAGGCGACTTAATTGCGTGTATTGATGCATCGGGCAAAGAGGTGTTGCGTGGTTTAATTGGCTTGAATGCCTCTGAAACACAGCAAGTGATTGGTTTGCCTAGCCAAGACATGGCGGAGCGTCTAGGGTATCAGTGTGACCCTGAATTGATTCATCGAGATAATTTGGTGTTGTCGAGTTAGCACAGTCTGCATGTGCTCATAATCTGCACGTGCTTATAGAATCATTACATAAAGTGACACCCATAAAAAAACGTTGAGAGTCTGTTACTCTCAACGTTTTTTTATGGTTACAATGTGGCGTGTGACGGAATTACAGCGCTTTGATTTTAGCGTTCAAGCGGCTCTTATGACGAGCGGCTTTGTTTTTGTGGATGATGTTCTTATCCGCAATGCTGTCAATGATTGGGACAGCGGCTTTGTAAACTGCTTGAGCGGCTTCTTTGTCGCCCGCTTCAATTGCAGCAATGACACGCTTAATTTCAGTACGTACTAATGAACGTAAGCTCGCGTTATGGTTGCGACGACCAACTGCTTGGCGTGCGCGTTTTTTTGCTTGTGGGGAATTTGCCACGTAAATTACCTCTGTAAACTGTCTGTAGAATAAGGTCGCAAATTATTCCGTGTTATCCGCCCTAAGTCAAGTTTAAATGAAGCCTAAATTCAGTCTGAGCGGCATGAAATGAATCGCGTTGAAGGTACTGTATACCTTACGTTAATGCCTGTTTGTGAAAGGCAATGTGCTCCCCAATGAATGAGGCAATGAAAAAGTAGCTGTGGTCGTAGCCCTCTTGCATGCGAATCGTCATTGGGTAAGCGACTTCTTGACTCGCGGCGATCAATAAGTCCGTTTTTAACTGCTCGGCCAAAAAGTCATCTGCGGTGCCTTGATCGACCAATACAGGCAAGTGAACCTTGACTTCGCGGGTGAGTTCACATGCATCGTATGTGCGCCAAGTCTTTGTGTCGTTGCCGAGGTAGCCGCTCAGTGCTTTTTTGCCCCATGGGCAGGTCATGGGGGACACGATGGGAGAGAACGCGGAGACCGACTTAAATCGATCAGTATGCTGAAAGGCTAATGTGAGCGCACCGTGCCCACCCATTGAGTGTCCGAAAATGCCGATGCGTTCAGCGTCGACAGACTCGATGTGAGCTAGCACCAATTGATAGAGTTCCTCAACGATGTAGTCGTGCATGCGATAGTGAGTATTCCAAGGGGGTTGTGTTGCATTGACGTAAAATCCTGCGCCCAAACCAAAATCATACGCCTTCTCGGCATCGTCGGGTACGTCCTCACCGCGTGGGCTGGTATCTGGCGCAATGATGATGACGCCTTCTTTAGCTGCGTACTGTTGCGCGCCTGCTTTTTGCACGAAATTTTCATCGGTACAGGTTAAGCCCGATAGCCAAAACAGTGTTGGCAGTTTGGCGTTGCTGTCGCTGGCTTGCGGCGGTAAATACACCGAAAACACCATCTCGCAATTGAGTGTATTGGAGGTGTGTTTAAAGCGTAGTTGTTGACCACCAAAGCTTTGATTTGATCCAATTTGTTCCATCGTTCAATCCTTACTTCTTAAAGTGCAAGTTAAAATTCAATGACCGAACGAATGCTCTCGCCCGCATGCATCAAGTCGAAGGCTTTGTTGATGTCTTGTAACGGCATTTTATGCGTAATCAATGAGTCGATGTTGATCTTGCCATCCATGTACCAATCAACGATCTTAGGCACATCGGTTCGTCCGCGCGCACCACCAAAGGCCGTGCCACGCCAAACGCGACCAGTTACAAGTTGGAATGGACGCGTTGCAATTTCTTTGCCCGCGCCCGCCACACCAACAATGCAACTTTGTCCCCATCCTTTGTGACAGCATTCTAGTGCTTGACGCATGACCTCTACGTTGCCAATGCACTCAAAGCTGTAATCCACACCACCGCCTGTGAGCTGAACGATGTGATCGACCACGTTGTCAACTTCCGACGGGTTGATAAAATCGGTCATACCAAATTGCTTGGCCAGTTCAACTTTCGCCGGGTTTAAGTCAATGCCGATAATGCGGGTTGCGCCAACCATTTTGGCGCCTTGAATGACGTTCAAGCCAATGCCGCCCAGTCCAAAGACCGCAACCGTTGAGCCCGCTTCAACCTTCATGGTGAATGCGACAGCACCAATGCCAGTGGTCACACCACAGCCAATGTAACAAATCTTATCGAACGGTGCGTCTTTTCTGACTTTTGCCAGTGAAATTTCTGGCAATACCGTGAAATTAGAAAAGGTAGAACAACCCATGTAATGAAGGATGGGTTTGCCGTCGAGTGAAAAACGGCTGCTGCCATCTGGCATGAGACCAGCGCCTTGGGTGCTGCGAATTTTTTGGCACAGATTGGTTTTTGGATTTAAGCAAAACTCACATTCTCGGCATTCAGGCGTGTACAGCGGAATGACATGATCACCCGGTTTTAAACTGGTCACACCTTCACCTACCTCAACGACAACGCCTGCGCCTTCATGCCCTAAAATAGAAGGAAAATCGCCTTCTGGGTCGTCCCCAGAGAGTGTAAAAGCATCTGTATGGCAGACGCCTGTTGCTTTGACTTCAATTAAGACTTCGCCAGCACGAGGTCCTTCTAAATCAACGTCAACGACCTCGAGTGGTTTACCTGCGCCAAATGCGACAGCTGCTTTAGTTTTCATTGTGGTAGTTCCGATATAGGGTGAATGTTATTGGTTCTTATTCTATTACACCTTTCACAGCTTCAACATAGAAAAATTGGATATTGATGGAATTTAATTTTGTGGGGAATCATACATTGATTCAACGTTCTTGCTGAGCGAGTGTTAGAAATGTTTGAAAATGTGACAATAAATGACAAATCGTATTTAGTGTGTTTTGTTTAGCTTTTAATGTTTTATTATATTGATGTACACATATTTAATGTTGTTTGTAATGTGTCAGCACGGAATACGAGTTATTACATTGTTAGGATCTGATCATGAATAAAAAGAAATCGTTAATTGCAATAAATCGCTTTGGATACGGTCCAGCTAATCAGCAGAAGCTGATCTTAATTACACGTAAGGGGTATAAAAATTGGGTCTTATCTGAACTGAAGTCAGGCGAATTTTATAAGACAGCAAACACAGAAGAAGTTTATCGAACAATGCCTCAGGGGTCTCTTTTGAAAGTTAAGAAAGACCCCAGTAAGTCTAAAAAAACGATTAAAGCTGAACGTGCAGCGAAACGTAATCAGAGAAATGCGCAGTCGAGAAAAATTTTTCGTCGCGCGCAACTTGATGTGCATTCCAATGCAGTATCGAATACGTCATCCGTTCGTTCACGAGCGGTCAATTTTTGGCTTAATCATTTCTCTGTATCAACAAAAAATATGATGACTCGTTCTTTAGCAGGTGCGTTTGTAAAGGAATCTATTTCACCTCATGTAGCTGGTAATTTTTCGAAGATGTTAATATCAGCAGTAACGCATTCAGCGATGTTACATTATTTAGATAATCATCGATCGATTGGACCAAATTCTAAAATGGGACGGCGTCGAAAAAAAGATCTCAATGAAAACTTGGCACGAGAGGTATTGGAATTGCATACCCTAGGTGTGGGTAATTATTCTCAGAAAGATATCATTGAATTAGCTAATATATTGACAGGCTGGACATCAAATTATGCTACTAATGGTAAAAGTATTTTTAATGAAAGGGCGCATGAGCCTGGAGACTTCATTGTATTAGGGAAAACTTATTCAGGTAAGTATCCTAAGCAACAATTATTGTCTGTCTTAAAAGATTTGGCTCGCCATCCAAAAACGGCTGAACATTTGTCAAAAAAGTTGAGTCAGCATTATTTAGGCGGGTTCACTAACGCACAGCATGTTAACTCTTTGAGTCAGTCCTATTTGAGAAGTGGCGGGGACTTATATGAAATGTACAAAACATTGATCAATTTTAGCGAGGTTTGGGAATTACCAGTAGTGCGTTATCGTCAACCTGATGAATGGATGTATGCAATGGCTCGATCGATTCCAAATTTCACAGACTTTCAATGGATTAATGGTAAATTAAAAATGTTAGGCAAAGCGCCATTTCAAGCGCCTTCTCCGGCAGGTTGGCCTGATAAAGATGAGAGTTGGCGAAACCCAGAGATCTTATTTAGACAGAAAGTAATTGTGCAAGAAATGGCAGCGCGTTTTGTCAAGCAATATGAAATTAAACAAGTGATTGATGATGTGCTAGGCGGAGAAGTGGATGATCATCTTAAACAAGCATTGAGTTTGACGAATAATAAAAAAGAACAATTTGCATTGATTTTTTTAAGCCCAAGCATTTTATATCGATAAGATATTTAATTTTTATATTAGCGAATTAAAAAGGATATTTCATGGAACGTAGAGAATTTTTACAATTAAGTGCATTAGCTTCATTGTTCAGTATGAGTCCATTAGGCTTGTCGAAAGAATTATTCCAAAAAAAATTCATTTGGATTAATTTGAAAGGTGCGATGGATGGTATGAATACATTGGTACCTTGTTCGGATAAAGATTACTACCGTTTGCGGCCTAGTATTGCGATTAACAAGAAGGATTTATTGCCTATTAATTCTGATTTTGGGTTACATCCAAGCTTACCTAAAATTCACCAGATTTTTAAAAATAAACAAGCAATTTTTTGTCCTGCAACTGCAACATCATATAGGAGTCGTTCGCATTTTGATGCACAAAAAATATTAGAGAACGGTACCTCTCGTATCGGTCATCGTGATGGCTGGTTGAATCGATTAGTTCGTTCAAGTACACAACATAAAGCCATTGGAATTTCCAAGCAGTTACCCTTAGTGTTGCTTGGAGAGACTCCTTCCGATATTTGGTTCCCCAGCTCTGGGAAAAATACATCAGATCATATGGATGACTTAATTGAGCTGGTTTACTCTAATAATAGAGAATTACTGGAGCTTCATGATCGTTCGATTGAATTACACTTAAAAATGGGGTCTATGGGGAAACAAAAAATGCGTGGTAATAGTTTTCCTAAGCTTGCAGAGCACGGTGCGCTTTTAATGAAGCGTTCTGCGAATATTATCACAATTGATTTGCC
>JBCDEX010000029.1:0-12676 GCA_039178995.1 Pseudomonadota bacterium
CAAATCGAGGACAGCGATCGCATGATCACAGCGGCGTCTTGTACGACAAATGCTATTTCACCTCCGTTGAAAGTCATCGATGAGTCATTTGGTCTGTCATACGGGCACTTAGAGACTATCCATGCCTACACCAACGATCAAAACCTAATTGATAACTACCATAAAAAAAATCGTCGCGGTCGAGCGGCGGGGCTTAACATGGTCATTACCGAGACGGGTGCTGCTAAAGCAGTCTCAAAGGTATTACCAAACCTAACAGGCAAGTTGAGTGGCAGCGCAATCAGAGTGCCCACTCCGAATGTATCATTGGCCATTTTGAATTTGACCTTAGAGAAAGAGACTACCGTTGAAGAAATGAACGAATTCATGCGCAATGCAGCGTTGCATTCTCCATTGCATCAACAAATAGATTACTCTGTGTCTAATGAAGTGGTGTCGAGTGACTTCGTGGGAACGCGTTGTGCGTGTATTTTTGATTCCAAAGCCACGGTTGTGAATGGCAAGAACTGTGTGTTGTATTTCTGGTATGACAATGAATTTGGTTATTCGTGTCAGGTTCAGCGTGTCCTCACTCAAATGGCTGGCGTGAAGTTAGTTCGTTACCCAGAAGAATCTTGATATAAGGTTGCATTTAGCTCTTAATTTGCTGTTATTAAAAGTTTATTGGGTATAGAGGCTCAAAAGCATGATCAAAATTTCTCGAGGTTTGAACATCCCAATTACGGGTAATCCTGAACAAATCATTGAAGACGCGTTGGATGTGAAACGCGTTGCCTTGGTTGGCGATGATTACGTTGGAATGAAACCAACCATGGCCGTCGCAGAAGGCGATGTTGTCAAGAAAGGGCAACTGCTGTTTACTGATAAAAAGACGGAAGGCGTGCAATACACTGCGCCTGTGTCTGGTAAAGTAGTTGAAATCAATCGCGGTGCAAAGCGCGTATTTGAATCGTTAGTGATTGAGCGCTCAGGCGATGAGGAAGAACAATTTGACGCGTTTGATCTGAAAGGATTGTCAGATCTGGATTCAGCTCAAATCCGTGATCAGCTTGTAAGTTCTGGGTTGTGGGTTGCGTTTCGAACGAGACCGTTCAGTAAAGTCCCTGCGACAAACACGACGCCTGCAGATATTTTCATCAATGCGATGGATTCTAATCCTCTGTCTGTCACACCTAAAATAGTAATTGAAGAGCAACGCAAGTTTTTTGAGGCGGGTTTGGTTGCGGTCAGTAAATTAACGCAAGGCTCAACGTATTTATGTAAATCAGCCGATACTGTATTATCGACGCCACCATCAGAAGCAAAAATCACCACGAAGCAGTTTTCAGGTAAGCATCCATCCGGATTAACAGGCACGCACATTCATTTTGTGTCGCCGGTTGGGCTTGATAAAACCGTATGGTCGATTGGTTATCAAGACGTAATAGCGATAGGTATCTTGTTTTTAGAAGGTCGAATTGACAGCACGCGCGTTATATCATTGGCTGGTCCAAGCATTAGAAAACCACGGTTGTTACGTACTTTTGTGGGCGCGAGCACACGTGAGTTGACGAGTCATGAGTTAACCGAAGATGAAAACCGTGTGATCTCGGGCTCGGTGTTGGGCGGGCGACAAGCGCGTGGAAGTAAACAGTACCTAGGTCGTTATCACTTGCAAATCAGCGCCTTGCAGGAAGGGTTTAAACGTGATTTTATGGGTTGGTTTTCTCCAGGCTTGAACCGCTTTTCGACCTTGAACATCTATTTGTCTAAGTTCCTACCCAAGAAGCGATTTTCATTGACCACCAGTACTAA
The DNA here is from genome assembly GCA_039178995.1 of Pseudomonadota bacterium. Classification (GTDB taxonomy): domain Bacteria; phylum Pseudomonadota; class Gammaproteobacteria; order Pseudomonadales; family JBCDEX01; genus JBCDEX01. The sequence continues at coordinate 1,795 of JBCDEX010000029.1, forward strand.
TGGCAGCCCTCGTGCGATGGTGCCATTGGGCTTGTATGAGCGTGTGTTCCCGCTCGATTTATTGCCAACGCAATTGTTGCGTAGTTTGATCGTCGGTGACATTGAAACAGCCATCAAACTTGGAGCGCTTGAGTTAGACGAAGAAGATTTAGCATTGTGTTCGTTTGTGTGTCCAGGGAAGTATGAATACGGCCCCATTTTAAGAGACATGCTGACGCGTATTGAAAAGGAGGTGTTGTAATGAGGCCTGTACGTAAGTTTTTAGACCGAATTGAGCCTGCTTTTACCAAAGGCGGTAAGTACGAAAAGTTTTATGCCTTGTACGAGGTCTTTGACACGTTCTTGTATTCTCCTGGATCTGTTACGCGTAGTGAAACACACGTGCGTGATGGCATTGACCTAAAACGCGTGATGATCACCGTGTGGCTGGCAACGTTCCCTGCCATGTTTTATGGTATGTACAATGTAGGTTTTCAAGCCAATACTGCGTTGGCTCAAATGGGATTACAGGCTGCTCAAGACTGGCATGCACCGTTGATTGAGTTGTTTGCAGGGTATGACCCCAACAGCATCTGGGACAATCTCTGGCATGGCGCGACGTATTTCTTGCCTATTTACATTACGACCTTCTTAGTAGGTATTTTCTGGGAAATTTTGTTTGCCAGTGTGCGCGGGCATGAAGTTAACGAAGGTTTTTTTGTGACCTCGGTGTTATTTGCCTTGATAGTACCACCTGATATCCCATTGTGGCAGGTCGCCTTAGGGATCTCGTTTGGTGTGGTGATTGGTAAAGAAGTCTTTGGCGGTACCGGTAAGAACTTTTTAAACCCAGCCTTAACTGGACGTGCGTTCTTATACTTTGCGTATCCTGCTCAAATTTCAGGGGATGCAGTATGGACGGCGGTAGACGGCATCAGTGCGGCAACACCTTTAGGTGAGTTGGCCACCGGAGGTATGGAATTGGTTCAAAGCAACATCTCTTGGATGAGTGCGTTTATGGGGCAAATGCAAGGATGTATTGGTGAAACTTCAACATTGGCGATTTTGATCGGTATGGTCATTTTGTTGTACACGCGCATTGCGTCGTGGCGTATTATTATGGGCGTGATGTTGGGTATGATTCTAACAACGTTGTTGTTTAATGTATTTGGTGTCAGCATGGCATCGCAAATGCCTTGGCATTGGCACTTAGTGGTTGGTGGCTTTGCATTCGGTATGGTGTTCATGGCCACCGACCCGGTGTCTGCGTCTATGACGGAAACGGGTAAGTGGTTCTATGGCGCTCTCATTGGTTTTATGACGGTGCTTATCCGTGTTATGAACCCTGCATTTCCAGAAGGTATTATGTTGGCGATTTTATTTGCGAATCTGTTTGCTCCGCTAATTGACCATTTTGTCATTCAAGCCAATGTAAGAAGGAGAGCCGCTCGTGTCAGCCAATAACTCCACACGTCAGACTTTATTTATTGCCGCCATTTTATGCTTGGTGTGCTCGATTGTTGTGTCAAGCGCAGCGGTTATTTTGAAACCTCAGCAAGTCGCAAATAAGCTGCTTGATCGCAACAAAAACATCTTGTCTGCGGCAGGCTTGTTTGACGAAGACAAACACAGTGACGCAGATGTTGCCTCGTTATTTGCTCAATTTGAGCCAGTGTTTTTAGACCTTAGAGAAGGCAAGTTGCTGAGCATTGATGAAGCGAAAGGGCTCAACTTGGATGCAAACACCTTTGATCAAAAAGCGGCATCTAAAGTCCCTGAATTAAGCCGCAAGTTAAGCTCTGAAGAAGATACCGCGTTGATTGGTCGACAAGCGAAATATGCGTTGATCTATTTACTGAAAGAAGAGGGTGAACTTAAGCGTATGGTGCTTCCTGTGCATGGCTATGGTTTGTGGGGCACGCTTTATGGCTTTATGGCGGTGGAGAACGATGCCAACACGATCGCAGGTTTGGCGTTTTACTCTCACAAAGAAACACCGGGATTGGGTGCTAAAGTCGATTTGCCAAAATGGAAAGCACTGTGGCCTGGCAAGAAAATTTATGAGATAAAAGACGATCAGTTGAACGTCAGGATCAAGCTGACGAAAGGTCAGGCAAACCCTGATAATTCCTATGAGGTAGACGGATTAAGTGGTGCGACATTAACCAGTGTGGGTGTGTCAAATTTGGTTCAATTTTGGATGGGTGACCTAGGTTATAAACCGTTTATGGCCTCATTTACTAAGCAAAACGTAGGTGGTCAATAATGAGTAAGACAAAAGACGTATTGGTCGAACCAATTTTTGGGCAGAACCCAATTGCATTGCAAATTTTAGGAATTTGTTCTGCACTGGCAGTGACGTCTAGTTTGAAAACAACCTTGGTTATGTGTATTGGCTTAACGGTCGTAACTGCGTTCTCCAGCTTCTGTATTTCGTTAATCCGCAATCACATTCCATCGAGCATTCGAATCATTGTGCAAATGACGATCATTGCGTCGTTGGTTATTCTTGTGGATCAGTTGTTGCAAGCATTTGCCTACGGCATCAGTAAAGACTTATCTGTGTTTGTTGGGTTGATCATTACCAACTGCATTGTGATGGGTCGTGCAGAAGCATTTGCCATGAGTAATCCACCGCTGCCATCATTTTTAGACGGCATTGGCAATGGCTTAGGGTACAGTGTAGTGTTGTTATTTGTTGGCACCATTCGGGAGTTGTTGGGCAGTGGTAGCTTGTTTGGTGCGCAAATCTTACCGATGATTGAGAACGGTGGTTGGTATCAAGGCAATGGTTTGTTGCTACTTCCGCCGAGTGCGTTCTTTTTGATTGCAATCTTTATTTGGCTGCTGCGCACCGTGAAGAAAGATCAAATTGAAGCGCCTGAATTTACCTTAGCCCCTCAAAACAAATACCTTGACCATTAAGTAGAAGAGCGAAGCAATGGAAGATTATATTAGTTTATTTATTCGAGCCGTGTTCATTGAAAACATGGCGTTGGCGTTCTTTTTGGGTATGTGTACCTTCTTGGCGTTGTCCAAGAAGGTTGAAACGGCTATTAGCTTAGGTATTGCTGTGATCGTGGTGTTGTTAATCACCGTGCCAATCAACAACTTGATTGTGCAATACATACTCAAACCAGGCGCCTTATCTTGGGCGGGTTTGCCAAACGTCGACTTGAGCTTTTTGTCCTTTTTAACTTTTATCGGTGTCATCGCGGCACTGGTGCAGATTTTAGAAATGTTCTTGGATAAATACGTTCCAAGTTTGTACAACGCACTTGGCGTGTTCTTGCCATTGATCACGGTAAACTGTGCCATCATGGGTGCATCGTTGTTCATGGTTGAGCGTGACTACAACTTTTCTGAAAGTGTGGTCTACGGTTTAGGCGCTGGCGTAGGCTGGGCGTTGGCCATTACCGCATTGGCGGGTATTCGTGAAAAATTGAAATACAGTGATGTACCGGAAGGGTTGCAAGGTTTGGGCATTACATTTATTACCGTTGGCTTAATGTCATTAGGCTTTATGTCTTTTGGCGGTATGTCCATTTAACCATTTATTCATCCATTTGAAATAGGTCTTAATTAACTGATGATTGACGTAAATACGATAATCTGGGGTGTGTTGATGTTCACCGTCATGGTGATGACATTAGTTGCGGTAATCCTCATTGCTCGCAGACAATTGGTGAGTACAGGCGATGTTGAAATTGAAATAAACGGTGACCCTGAGCGCTCCATCAAAGTGCCTGCTGGTGGTAAGTTACTAACCACATTAGCGTCCAATGGCATTTTCTTATCGTCGGCGTGCGGCGGCGGCGGAACTTGTGCTCAATGTCGTTGTCAGGTGTCAGAAGGCGGTGGTGCCATATTGCCAGTTGAAACCAGTCATTTCACGATGGGCGAACAAAAAAACGATTGGCGTTTGTCATGTCAAGTGCCTGTTAAGCAGGACATGAAAATTGAAATTGATCCTGAGTTTTTTGGCGTCAAGCAGTGGGATTGCACGGTGCGTTCAAACGACAACGTGGCGACATTTATTAAAGAGTTGATACTTGAGATTCCAGATGGTGAAAGCGTTGATTTTAGAGCCGGTGGTTACGTGCAATTAGAGTGTCCTCCGCATCATGTGAAGTACTCTGATTTTGACATCGGTGACGATTACGCTGGCGACTGGGAAAAATTCAATATGTATCGCTACGAATCGAAGGTCGATGAACCCATCATTCGTGCGTACTCAATGGCGAATTACCCAGAAGAGAAGGGCATTGTTAAGTTTAACATTCGTATTGCATCGCCTCCGCCAAGAGGCCCAGAAGGTATTCCTCCAGGTCAAATGTCGTCGTGGGTGTTCAATCTGAAGCCAGGTGACAAAGTACGAGTGTCGGGTCCATACGGTGAGTTCTTCGCAAAAGAAACCGAAGCCGAAATGATTTTTATCGGCGGTGGAGCAGGTATGGCGCCGATGCGTTCGCACATTTTCGATCAATTGAAGCGCTTGAAGACTAATCGAAAAGTGAGTTTTTGGTACGGTGCGCGTAGCTTGAATGAAATGTTTTATGTGGAAGATTACGATGGTTTGGCCGAAGAATTTGATAACTTTGAATGGCACGTGGCGTTGTCGGATCCTCAGCCAGAGGACAATTGGGACGGTTACACAGGCTTTATTCATGAAGTTGTTCTGGAAGAGTATTTGAAAAACCATCCTGCACCAGACGATTGTGAATTCTACATGTGTGGGCCACCGATGATGAACCAGGCGGTTATTAATATGCTTGAGAATTTAGGCGTAGAGCCAGAAAACATTCTATTGGATGATTTTGGTGGCTAACATGGCTCGATTGATGATGCCTCTGTTGTCGAATAACCGAGTGACTAATAAAGCCATTCGGTTTTTTACGTTTCGCACACAAGCTGTTTGTGCCGTGTTGTTGCTGTGTGTCCTCGCTGGATGCTCTTCATCCAATGTGCCAAAGCAGTTGCTTGATGGCGAGACCATGGGCACACGATACCACATCACCGTGTTCGCTAAATTGACGGATGCGCAGCGTAAGGGTTTACATGGCGAGTTGCAATCTGAGCTGGACAGCATAGAAGCCTTGATGTCGTCGTACCAAGCAGACAGTCAATTGATGAAATTGAATCGCTGGTCTAAAAAAGACAAATTCACCATCGATGAGCATGTATTCAATGTGCTGACTCGTGCTCAAACCATTCACGACATGTCCGACGGCGCATTTGATATCAGCTTATCGCCGTTGATCGAGCTGTGGGGCTTTGCGACAAAAAAACCGACAAGTAGTGTGCCATCGAGGCAACAAATTAATGCCATGAAGGCGCGAGTTGATTTGCCGTCGTTGGTGCTAAGTCGCGAGCCGTGTGTTGAGCAAGACAGCGTGCTAACGCCTGCTATGATTCCAACAACAACGCGAGCCACAACCCCGACCGTAACTCCAGTAACAGTTGCCAAAACGATGCCCAATGCAACGTGTCATTACGCGGAGAAGGGCAAGTCGAATGTCACGTTCAATGTGTCGGCAATTGCCAAAGGCTATGCAGTGGATGTACTGTCGAATGCATTGAAGATCAAAGGATATGACAACTTTTTGGTGGAAGTGGGCGGTGAAGTATATGCGTCAGGGAGCAAACCAAACGACGAGCCGTGGCGTTTGGGGTTAGAACAACCGGATAAAGCGCCGGGTGACGTACAAGTTGCGGTGCGCTTACGCGATGCGTCGATTGCCACATCCGGCGACTACCGAAATTTTTTCATGCGAGATGGCAAACGTTATTCACACACCTTAGACCCTCGAACGGGTCAGCCAATAGAGCACAAGCTGGCTTCTGTGAGTGTGATTGCGAGCAACGCGATGGATGCCGATGCATGGGCGACTGCGCTGAATGTGCAAGGGCTTGAGGAAGGTTACGACACGGCCATTAAGCACAATTTGGCTGTGTATTTCATACAGCGCCAAGCGTCGGGCTTTGTGGTACGCTACACCCCTTTATTCAAACGTTATTTAGAACGAGGTGACTCATGATTGACAGCTTATTACCGGTGTTCCTCTGTTGCCTCGTTTTGTTTGTGATTTTAATGTTTGGCATGGCCATTGGAGTGATCTTTGGTAATAAACCCATCGCGGGATCGTGTGGTGGTATGAAAGCGCTCAATATGGGCACAGCGTGTGACATTTGCGGTGACGACCCTAATAAGTGCGATACCTTGAGTGATGACCTGAAAAAGAACGCCACACTTAAACAGGGTAACTTGTATTATCCTGCGGACAAATAATAATAACCGGACTGTTAACGTCGTGCGATGACAGCACGACGAACTTATTTTTTTTGATTACCAACTGAATGGTCTTATCTTGAACGTTTCTTTTTTTATTGGACTGCGTTACTTATTTACTAAGCGTCAAGAGAGCTTTACGTCATTGATGAGTCGATTTTCATTCATTGGCATTGTTCTTGGAGTGGTGTCGCTGATTGTGGTGCTGTCGGTTATGAATGGCTTTCATGCGGAATTGCGTTCTCGTATTCTGACTTTAGTGCCCCATGCGTTCGTTGATATTAACCACACCGAATCGGCGGAACCGATGAAGTGGTCGGAACTGTACACGCAGTTATCAACGATCGAAACCGTTGAAGGCGCTGCACCGTATATTCAAGGCAAAGCAATGCTGTCGTTTAACCAATCGGCCACCGGTGTTACGTTGAACGGGGTGTTACCAGAGTACGAAAAAGAAGTCTCAGTGGTTCATGAACACATGATGATGGGCGAGTTTAATGCACTGATGCCAGGCAGTTTTGGCGTTGTGATTGGTCATGGATTGGCATCTCAGCTGAACGCAAATATCGGCGACATGATCAAATTAACGATTCCCAAAGTGTCGATTACGCCCGCTGGTATTTTTCCACGCATGCGCAGTTTTGAAGTGTTGGGCGTGTTCAAAGTAGGTGCTCAGCTGGATCACGATCAGGTGTTTGTTCACATCGAAGACGCGCAGCGGTTACAGCGTTACCCAAGTGAGGCGCAAGGGTTGCGTGTGCGTTTGGACGAAGCGTTCAGTGCGAGTCAATTTGCTGATACGATGAGCGCATCGCATCCAGATCAATTGCGCATTAAGACGTGGCAGCAAACGCATAAGAGCTTGTTTTCGGCGATTAAAATGGAAAAAACCTTGGTGTCTTTTTTGTTAGCTGCGGTGATTGGTGTTGCCGCGTTTAACATCATCTCAATTTTGAGCATAATGATTTCGAACAAAACCTCTGAAATCGCGGTGTTGCGAACCATGGGCGCGACACCACGTTCCATCTTGCTCGTGTTTTTAAGTTATGGATTGAGCATGGCGTTGCTGGGCATGCTGATTGGTACCTTGATTGCTTTGCCGATGGCGCATTACATTGGCTCGATTGTCTCGTACTTTGAAGGCAAGCTGGGTGTGCAAGTGTTTGATGCGAGCATTTATTACATCTCCAAAATACCCAGCGAAATTCACTGGCAAGATGTGGTGTTCATCAACGTCTTGACCTTTACCTTGGTCTTATTGGCGAGTATTTACCCAGCTTATAAAGCAACACAAGTTGAACCCGCGCAAGCGTTACAGTATGAATGAACGATGCAACTGATTGCATTTAAATAAACAGGATCGACGACATGAGTAACATCGTCTTAGACGCACGGAATATTTCAAAATCATATCAACAAGGCAGTGAAACCTTGACCGTTTTGAATGGCATCAATATGAGCATTCATGCTGGCGAGCGTGTGGCAATTGTGGGCACGTCGGGTTCGGGTAAATCCACGCTGCTAAATGTACTGGGTGGTTTGGATCTTCCAGACAGCGGTTGGGTGCGTTTGTTGCAACATGATTTGTTGAGCTGTAATGCATCGCAACGAGGTGTGTTGCGCAATTCGCATTTAGGATTTGTGTATCAATTTCACCATTTGCTGCCGGAGTTTTCGGCGGTTGAAAACGTTGCCTTACCCTTGATGATTTCGGGTCTTAGCAAAGGCGGTGCGCTGGAAACAGCGAGTGAATTGTTGGAGCGTGTTGGCTTATCGTCTCGCGCTAAGCACAAACCATCACAGTTGTCGGGCGGCGAACGTCAGCGCATCGCAATTGCTCGTGCGCTAGCGTGTCAGCCTCAGTGCGTGTTGATGGATGAGCCGACGGGTAATCTCGATCAAGACAACGCAGACAGCATTCATCAATTGATGATTGAATTAAACGACACCTTAAACACCAGTTTTGTTGTGGTCACTCACAACGAACAGTTGGCGCGTCAAATGGATCGTGTGTTGCGTTTAAACAAAGGTCAGTTAATACAAGATGCCTAAACTGCACGACATAGAATCATTCAGATTGAGTCATCGCTTGAGCGTCGTATTTATGTTTTCGATGCGTTATGTGTTGACCAAACCAAGATCCAGTATGAGCGCATTCATCTCACGGATCTCAATGATGGGTTTGGCAATTGCGATTGCGTTATTGATCACCGTGCTCTCGATCATGAATGGTTTTGAACGCGACATGAGAGAACGAATTTTAGGGTTGTTGCCACAAATCAGCGTGTACAGTCCGTACTCAGAAACGGACTGGGACTATGTCAGTAAAGTTGTAAAACAGCATGGCGACGTGAAGGCCACCGCACCATTTGTTAATCTGCAAGGATTGCTCGTCAAAGGACGAAAAACCGAAGCGGTGTTGGCGGTTGGCGTTGATCCAACTCAAGAGGCGGACGTCTCGGTGATCGACCAATATATTCAGGTGGATGTGTTGGCTCAGTTGAAAGAACATCAGGTCATCGTAGGTAAAGGCTTAGCAGAGTCATTAAAGCTAAAGCAGGGCAGCAGCGTCGTGTTTTTGATGCCACAAAGTGCGCAAGACGACGGTGCGGCCAAATTGTCTAAATTCAAAGTGCTGGACGTGCTCGACAGTGGCACGGAAATTGACGGCAGCGTCTTGTTGCTCAATATCAAAACAGCACAATCAATTAATACCACAACATCACAAGCGCTTCGCGTGTCGACAAACGAACTGTTCAACGCACCTGTGATCAGTTCAGACTTAATGATGCAATTACCGAAAGGGTTTGTGGTGACGGATTGGACGAGCACATATGGCAATTTATACGCGGCCATTGGCTTGTCAAAGCGCTTGCTATTGTTACTGATTTTCATTGTCATCATCGTTGCTATGTTTAACATCATTTCCAGTTTGGTGTTGTTGGTGAATAACAAACGCGCCGACATCGCCATACTGCGCACGATGGGGCAAACGCCTGTTAATATCATGCTCGTGTTCTTGGTTCAGGGAACCTTCATTGCGCTCATCGGTACGGTGCTGGGTGTTGTATTAGGAATTGTGTTCACGTTTTCAATTAATGGCATTGTGAAACTGATCGAAGCGGTGTTTTCGTATAAGTTACTTAACCCAGATGTGTATCCGTTGAATTATTTGCCCATCGACATTCGCATGAGTGATATTTTGTTTGTTTGTGGTGTGTCGATTGCAACGGGTGTGGTGACGACAATCTATCCTGCGTTGCGCGCGGCCAACGTGATGCCGGCACAGGCACTGTCCAATGCAAAAAATTGATGCGCTTAAAAATCGCACGGAATGCCTCGATTGAATGATGTGCTGGTATAGCGGGAATGATGATCTGAATACGCAGTGTTTCAAACCCATCCATAATTCGACGGATTTAGACATTAGGTGCAGCGTCTGATAGAGGATAGGAATATGATTCAAACAGTATTATTTGAGTTTGAGTTTGAGTTGTCGCTGTTTCCAGCTACGTAGAATACTCCACTTCCACAATGATTGAATCACCCAGTATCCAATGATCGCACTCGTAAGGCCATTGATAAATGAGCCCAATAATAAGGGTTGCCAATACGTTCCGATGTTATCCCATAACCAGCTGACACTTAAAATGTCACCGAATCGCATGATCTCGGTGCCAAGCAGTTGAGAGCCTATGTAGTACGAGCTGTACATGATTGGAACAATGGTGATCGGATTACTGATCCACACCAGTGAGATTGATAACGGCAAATTAGCTTTTGCGTAATAGGCGACAAATGCCGCGACAATCATTTGAAATGGGATGGGTAAGAAACTGCAAAATAAACCAATAAAGACCGCGCGCGCAATGGCGTGGCGAGTCAATGACCATAAGCGAGGTTCGTTGATATCCGACCCTAACGCAAAATTGATTTGGGGATCTTCTTTTAACGTCTTGTCGTTTGGCAACCATTGTTTGAATAGGCGCTTTGGCATAAATTCGTTCTTATTGATTTGATGTCATATTATATCGTGATTTTAATAACTCGAACACCTTAATGTGTGTTGTCAACTTAGCACATTTGGGTCATAGCGCCTCAAGTGTTGATAGAAAGTCTTCTGCGGCGCTAACGCGTTCCTCAGGGGATTCCGCATTGATGTGAACGGAGATTTGTTGAGAGCCTTTGAATTGATAACGTGTAGGCTCTTTTTGAACCAGTTCAATAAGTTTGACTGCATCAAACGGAATGCTGTTGGAAAAGCTGGCGTTTAATGAGCGTGCGCTGCTCGACAGTTTTTTAATTCCCAATTGAATGGCTCTGAGTTTGATCGTAGTGACGCTGAACAACTGATTAATCTCGGGTGTTAATAACCCAAAACGGTTGATCATTTCAATTTTAAGCTCACTCAGTTCCTGATCGGATGACGCGTTTGAAATACGCTTATACAGCAGTAATCGATTGTGAGGGTCGTTTAAATAAGAGTCAGGGATCAACGCAGCAATATTCAGTTTGATTTCACAACTTTGATTACTGATGTCGTCTAACTTAGGGGTTTTTCCTTCTCGGATGCTGGTGATGGTTTCTTCGAGTAATTTCATATACAAACTGAAG
>JBCDEX010000030.1:0-12544 GCA_039178995.1 Pseudomonadota bacterium
TGTCCATGGGTGAGCTCTCTAAAATTATTCCATCTACTTCCAAACAAAGTACTTATGGGGAAATGACTAAAATCGAATCGTTTCATTTATTATTATCCTCGTTCAGCCTAACTGCCTAGTTATTATAATTTCCTCTTGACCTTAGTACGCTCATCAAAGCGATCTGTTATTTGATGCGCAACTCTCCTAACACCAACGCCCAATGATTTCTTTTATATAAAAATCATACATCGCTTCATGCTACACGTTTCTTATTAAAACGCAAACTAACCTCAAACCATTGATTTAATTAGTTTTTTAACAGGCCTGGGGATTCTTCCCGGCAAGCAGCCGCCCTCCGTTACACCCTCCAACAGAAACAACCACTATTTCTGAGGACAGTCAATCATTAACTTTTTGACAGATGCAATTTGGGGATTTACAACGCAAAGTCTTTAACTGTAAGCTATCGACTACTCAATAATGACAATTTAAGTGATCCAAATCATGACCGATACTCTAATCCAAGCAGGCACCTATCAAAACATTCTTATTGGCGCGTTTATTTACATGACGCTTATTTTCATTGGTGGCGCGATGGGGCGCTCACCGTATGGTCGGTTTGCATCGAAGCGCGCTAAATTCAGCCTCACTCCTCAACTCGGCTGGTTCTTGATGGAACTGCCTGCCACACTCAGCTTCGTGTACTTCTACTTTCAAGGCCAAAATCGTTTTGAAACCGTGCCATTAATTTTCTTAGGCGTGTGGTTGATTCATTACGGCAACCGTGGCTTTATGTTTCCTTTCTTGATGCGTGTCGCCAAAGGCGCCAAAGCCAGCTTCGGCCTAGTCATAGTACTGACTGGCTGGATCGTCACCACCTTACACGGCTACCTGAACGCGGTGTTCATTTCACATCTGTCGGATCATTTGAACGATTCTTGGTTAACGGACCCACGCTTTATTATTGGCTTACTGATTTGGGCGACCGGCTACTTACTTAACCTACACTCCGACTCCATTATTCGTAATTTACGCACCAAAAAAGAAGTGGCGAACGGGGAGAAAAATTACCGCATCCCGAAAGGCGGCCTGTTTAATTACATCACCAATGCAAGCTACTTTTCAGAAATCATCTCGTTCATCGGTTTTGCAATTGCGTCATGGTCACTGGGCGCGCTGTTTGTATTAGGCGTTACCGTTGCCAACTTGGTGCCGCGCGCATTTCAATCACACCAATGGTATGTCGACAAATTCCCTGACTACCCTAAGAAACGCAAAGTGCTTATCCCTGGTATTTTATAAGCACCTCTTCCTATGTGAGCATCATCGCTCACATAGCCCCCTTCTGCCCTCCCGATTTCCCCTCATCAAATCAACGCTCGCAATGTGTTATTCTGTAAACCAGCACACTGCTCGCGCAATCAACCTGGTTAACGGTGTTCGCGCACTCAATCCACACTCAATGCACTTTGTATGATGAAATGTTTAATCGCTGGCGCTGGCATTGGTGGTCTCACCACCGCATTGACCCTATTGAAATTAGGCCATGATGTTCGTGTCTACGAACAATCTCCGCGTTTAGAAGAAACCGGTGCTGGCATTCAATTGGGCGCAAATGCGCTGTGCGTGTTAGCCGACTTGGATCTACTCGATGCACTCAGCGAGCACTCTGTGACGCCCGAACGCGTCGACTTTCATTCGTTGCGCACGGGCAAACGATTGCACACACAGCCACTGGGAAGCGCCTATCACGCACGCTACCAACGTCCGTATTATCACCTGCGTCGCGCCGATTTGCAGCGCACACTGGCCGACGCGCTCACTCGCCTAGCACCCAACGCACTCACACTCAATGCACAGGTGGTTCAGCACACAGAACACCCGTCTCATGTCAGCATCACCCTTTCATCCGGCGAATGCATCGATGGCGACTGTTTGATTGCCGCCGACGGCATCAAATCTCGGATCAAGCAACAGCTATTCCCAGAACACAGCCCCATCGACTCAGGATACCTCGCATGGCGCGGCATGCTGCCAGCAGACGCCTTGCCCGACGACTTCATGCCACTGATTGCACGAAACTTTGTCGGCAAGTACGCACACATGGTGATGTACTACGTCAACGCAGGGCATACGCTGAATTTTGTCGGCGTCGTCAAAGCCACAGCGTCTGATAAACGTACCGACGCACACCACAGTCCTCACAACAACGACTGGGTCAGTCAGGCGCCGTGGGAGGCATTCAAACACGATTTTCAACACGCGCATTCCACCGTTCAAACGCTGATTGATCGCGTCGATCGCAACGCCTGTCATCGCTGGCAACTGTACGATCAACCCGCCTTGCCTTACTGGAGCACGTCGCGTGTCACGCTACTGGGCGACGCTGCACACGCGTGCTTGCCGTTCATGGCCTCTGGCGCCGCCATGGCCATTGAAGACGCCAGCGTATTAAGTCGCAGTATTCATCAGGCATCGTCGTCACTCAGTGACGCCTTAACGACCTACGAAACCGCACGTCGCCCTCGCACGCAGCGCATTCAAAGACTCTCGCGCCACGCAGGGCATTTATATCACCTGCCCAATGAATGGGTTCAGCGTGCCGGATTTCACGCACTCAAATTACGCGCACACAGTCTGAACGATTGGCTGGCATCGTATGACGCAACCGCGATTGATTTGCGCTAAAATAGACCTCCTGCATAAGGCGGTATCACCGCCATTAACCCAACACAGGCACCGCGCATGTCGTCTGCAACACTCGATACTCAGCACGTCGAACACGCCACACGACGTTGGCTCAATGACTTTATCATTGCGCACAATGTGTGTCCGTTTGCTCACAAAGTCGCATCCGAGCAACGCATTAAATTCTCCGTGAGCGATGCCACGCAAGCCGATCACCTGCTTCAAGAACTCAACGACGAATTAAACGCGCTCTCTGAAAAAGAGGACATCGACACCACGCTGTTGATTCATCCCAACACACTGACCGACTTTTTTGAGTTCAACGATTTTTTAGCCACCGTCGACGACCTGCTCGATGCACTGGACTTACACGGTGTCTTTCAAATCGCCAGCTTCCATCCCGACTATCAATTCGCTGGCACCGAATTTGACGACGCCGAGAACTTCACCAATCGCTCGCCGTTTCCAACACTACACATCCTCAGAGAAGACAGCGTGTCGCTGGCAGTTGACGCTCATCCCAATCCAGATGGCATTCCCGATGACAACATCGAACGCATGCGCGCTATCGGCGCACCCGCATTGCGTGACATGATTCAGCAACATCTCACCGCGCCAACAGACGACAAATAATTCATGCATGCCCCTTAACAACCGAACACCCTTAACGACAGAGATTTCACTATGAACGACATCCCCGCTGAATTGCCTCCTTGCCCAAGCTGCGGCTCACCTTATGTGTACGTCGACCGCACTCAATACGTCTGCCCCGAATGCGCACATGAATGGTCAATCACCGCTGACGAGCAAGACGAATCAGACGCTCTCATCGTTCACGACGCCAACGGCAACCGGCTGCATGACGGCGACAGCGTCACGGTGATCAAGGACTTAAAATTAAAAGGCTCGTCTTCTGTGATTAAAGTCGGAACGAAAGCAAAAAACATCCGCTTGGTGGAAGGCGACCACGACATTGACTGCAAGGTCGCGGAACACGGTGCGATTAAACTCAAATCACAGTTCGTTAAGAAAGCATAAGCGGCGCGCCGATACCTATAAAAGAGTCCTTAACGCTTGAGCTTAGTCAAGGCAAACAGTACTATTACCCTCTTAAATCACATTACAATACACTGAGCGTACGACATGATTACAGGCAGCATGGTTGCGTTAGTCACCCCCATGAACCCAAACGGTGATATCGACTGGCCCGCACTGGACCAACTGATTGAAATGCATATCGAACACGGCACCCACGGCATCGTCGCCATGGGCACAACGGGCGAGTCTGCCACGTTGAACATCGATGAACACTGCACCGTGATTCAGCGCGTGATCAACGTCACCGCCAAACGCATTCCAGTAATCGCAGGCACGGGTGCGAACAGCACCTCTGAAGCCATTGAGCTCACACAAAAAGCCAAAGACATGGGCGCCGATGCCTGTCTTTTGGTCACGCCGTATTACAACAAACCGACTCAAGAAGGCCTGTATCAGCACTACAAAGTGATTGCCGAGACCGTCGACATTCCTCAGATTTTATATAATGTTCCGGGACGTACAGGCTGCGACCTACTCAACGAGACCGTTGCCCGACTGGCCGACTTGAGCAACATTGTTGCGATTAAAGACGCCACCGGTGACATGACGCGCGGTCAAGAATTGATCGCATTGTGCGCTGACCGCATTGCGGTGTTTTCCGGCGACGACGAGAGTTTTGTGAAACTGATGCAGCTCGGTGCACAAGGCAACGTATCGGTCACAGCAAACGTCGCACCGGGCAAAATGGCCGACATTTGCAACGCCGCATTGGCCAGTGACTTTGACACGGCGCATGCCATCAACGACACCCTTTTGCCACTGCACGCAAATTTATTTTGTGAATCCAACCCCATTCCCGTCAAATGGGCCTTGATGCACTTAGGCTTGATTCAAAGCGGCATTCGTTTACCGCTCACCGAGTTAAGTCAACCACACCATCAAGCACTCAAAGACGCGTTAACCCACGCTGGAATCGAGTAAATGAACCACATCCATTGCTGCGTTGCTCTGACCACTCTGCTCACCTTAGGTCTGCTTGGGTGTTCCAGCATCGATACCGTCGACAACTACAAACAAGCCACCGTCGCCGACGACATTGTCTACCCGGATTCCGTCGATCGCCCAAAAACGGAGGAGTTATTCGTCATTCCAGACACCGGATTCGTCAGCGCATCGGACACGCCACGTATCGATTCACCCACGATTTTGCCGCCGAAAGCTCAAGCAGGCGTCGATAAATTTGTCTCCATGCGCAAGCTCGGTGATTTGTACTGGATATTGGCTCAATACCGCGTCAACACACTGTGGAATAACCTCGAAGACTTTGCTCGCACACAAGAATACCCAATGGAGCGCAGCGACCCCATTGCCGGCGAACTCGAAACCAAATGGATTCCGAACGGCAAAGACCCACACATCAAATTGCTATTCCAAGTCAATCGAGGCATCCAACTGGGCACCTCTGAAGTCAGCGTACTCGCG
The DNA here is from genome assembly GCA_039178995.1 of Pseudomonadota bacterium. Lineage (GTDB taxonomy): Bacteria > Pseudomonadota > Gammaproteobacteria > Pseudomonadales > JBCDEX01 > JBCDEX01. The sequence continues at coordinate 5,191 of JBCDEX010000030.1, forward strand.
ATGGAAGGCAAGCCGGGCAAACGCGTTGACTGGAGCGGCACAACCGATCAGGCACTGGGGCTGAGCACACTGAAACGCACCGCAAAGTTTTTATCCTTGCTGGACACACAACCTCAAGCGGAGGTAGGGAAGCAACACGACGAACTCAAAATCAAGACAGACAAAGAGTCGGACAACAATTTCTTATACATTGGAGTTAAGCCCAATCGCGCGTGGGCCGCTATTTTGCATGCCATCAAACTGTCGGACTACAGCGTCACCAAGCATTCATCCGAGTCGGGGCTTATCGTCATTACCACCGGCAATCAACCCGTACAAAAAAAATCATTTTGGCTGTCACCCAAACCGGCTAAGTTGCCAGAGACGCTGTCATTGCAACTCAAACCGTTTGATGCATTTGGCAGCGCGTTGACGATCACCAGCGATGATGAGCTGTCAACACAGCAAAGCAACCGTGTATTTAACACTCTCATTCCGAACATTAACTGATTTTTTTACTCACTCATTTAAGATCTCATCATGAAAAAAGTATCTGAGCTGTATTCAGGCAAAGCCAAATCCCTTCACACAACCGAAGACCCCGATTTGATGGTCATGGAGTTTCGTGATGACACGTCTGCGTTTAACGGCCAGAAATTAGCACAGCTGGAACGCAAAGGGCTGGTAAACAACCAGTTCAATGCCTTCATCATGCAAACACTCGAAGACAAAGGCATCAAGACACATTTTGAACGTGTCCTAAGCCCCAATGAATCACTGGTCAAATCCTTAACCATGATGCCCATCGAATGCGTTGTCCGCAACGTGGCTGCGGGCGGTATTTGCAAACGCCTCGGCATCGAAGAAGGCACCAACTTACGACCGGCGACGTTTGAATTCTTCTTGAAAGACGACGAGCTTGGCGACCCCATGATCAACGAATACCACATCAATTCGTTCGGCTGGGCAGACGCAGAACACGTTGCCGAAATGAAACGCATCACCTTTGCCGTGAACGACGTGTTAATCGAATTGTTTGCCGACGGTGGCATGATCCTCGTTGATTACAAATTAGAATTTGGCCTGTACAAAGGCGAGGTACTGTTAGCCGACGAATTCAGCCCAGACGGCTGCCGTTTGTGGGATGCGGAAACGCGCACTAAAATGGACAAAGACCGTTTTCGTCAAGGCTTAGGAAATGTCATCGAGACCTATGAAGAGGTGGGTAAGCGTTTGGGCATGGAGTTCACTGACTGAGTCAGACGCATGCATTTTCTCAAGCAACGCTGATTTTATCGGCGTTTTTTTTGAGTTCAAATTGAGCATCGCACATTAACATATAGACAACAAACACACTGCATACGAACACACACATGACATACAGCAGCAATTACTTATAATAAAACAAACCACATGAGGATCATGCCATGAGCGATTTAAAGACTCTACTTGAGAACAACAAACGCTGGGCAGACAGCATCAAAGCCGAGCAAGCCGATTTTTTCACCGAATCCAACAAAGGGCAATCGCCTAAGTATTTATGGATTGGCTGCGCCGACAGCCGTGTTCCGGCTTGTCAGGTACTTGGTTTAGAACCGGGCGACGTGTTCGTACATCGCAACATTGCCAACCTCGTCTGCCACAGCGATCTCAACATGCTGTCGGTCTTACAATACGCAGTCGACGTACTCAAAGTCGAACACGTCTTAGTGTGTGGCCATTACGGTTGCGGTGGCGTCAAAGCCGCCATGGGCAATGCCAATAACGGCATCGTGGACAATTGGATTCGTCCGATCAAAGACATTTATTGGGTTGAGCGCAAGCAACTGCGTGCCATTGAATCCGAAGACGAGCGCGTGAATCGCCTAAGCGAGTTCAATGTGCGTTATCAAGTGCACAACGTAGCCACTACCAACATCGTGCAAAACGCATGGCGACGTGGACAAAACCTCACGGTGCACGGACTGGTGTATGACTTAGCCAGCGGTGAGCTGAACAACTTAGACGTCAGCATCGACCAAATCGACAACACCGCAAGCATGTATCACTACGATTAATTGCCCCCTATAGCAGCCGCCTGAATACGATCTCATTCAGGTGGCTTCGATTACCAACACACCTTGTTGAAGCGCGTCTAATAAAAACGGGACACCTTCTTCAAACGCCTCGATCAACGTCGCCAATGGTGCACCCTGCTGTGCAGCCACCAGCAACTCAGCCTGCGACGGCGTCATCTCATTCACTGCGATTTGTCCGTCAATCTGCGCCACACAATACGACCTTAATGACGTCGTATCGTCCAGCGACACCTCGTCAATCTCACCTCGATTCAGCCGAACAATGTCCGCCAACGGCCACGCTGATGTGAGCACACACACACCTGAACCGACTTTAACTACAGCGTTCATCTGCTGCTCAGGCGGTGCATTTGAAAAACGAGCCAATGCCGTTGGATCGTCACTTGACGCATGACCGCAACGCGTCATGGCAAAATCCAAACGCGCCAAATCGACCAAATACGGCAGTTCACTCAAGCCCTCTTCGAGACTCGCTTGCTGCTCAATAAAATCGACAAACCGTTCATCGTAACAATTCAAACTGTTTTCATTCGGAAAACATGCACGCACAAATCGCATCGCCAATGAGTCAAAATACACATCGCCCAACACCTGCGCACAGTGTTCGTAATTCAGTTTAAGAACGCCCACCAATCCATGCCGCGCATTGTTCTGATACACCGCCACACGCTCAGGCTGAGACACCAACGCATGCACGCTCGACGATTCGTCATCGACAATCGCTGCGACCAATGCATTTTGCCAATCGATCAAGGTCTCATTCAGCATCACACCGCTCCTTGAGTCGCACGTGACATCACCGACTCAATGAGTTGATGCTCAGCAAACACCACCTCAAACGACGGCACGTTATTGTCCCATTCGATCATGCACGGTGGGTTACCATACTGGGTGACATACGCCTCATACAAACGCCACACCGCATCGCACACAGGCCCGCCGTGCGTATCGAGCACGTAGCCGTCGCGTTGCTCGTGTCCAGCAAGGTGAATTTGACGCACACGGTCGTTAGGAATGGTGTCAAAATAATCCAACACATACGATGTGAGAACCGCCTCATCGCGCTCATCAGGCGCCGTGGCGTTGATCGCAGACACATAGCAATTGTTCACATCGAGCAACAAGTCGCAGCCGCTTTCAGCCGCAATACTCGCCATGAACTGCGCTTCACTGAGATGGCTGAATTGACAGTCAACGTAACTGGAGACGTTTTCTAATAAAATGGATTCACCGAAGACATCCTGCACCGTGCGAATGCGCTCGCTGATGTGCATCACCGCTTCATCGGTGAATGGCAACGGTAATAAATCAGGGACGTAGATGCCCTGATGTTGAGAAAAACTGCAATGCTCCGACACCCACTGGGCGTTTACGGAGGCTTTAAGCTGTTGAATACGGCGCAGGTAGTCCAAGTCCAAAGGGTCTTGTCCACCCAAGGACAACCCCACGCCGTGCATCACTAACGGATAGCGTTCCACCACCGCGTCCAACATCTGTCGCTCGACACGGCGGGGTTGCAACCAATTGTCGCTGAGTATTTCAAACCACGCCACGTCGGGCTGCTGGTTCAAAATGGTCGGCAAGTGCGGTGTGCGCAAGCCCATGCCTGCACCCGAAATACTCACAGGCGCAGAGTCAGACCCTCGCCCAGAGAGCTTCTCTGAGCGCAGTGCGCTATCGGCTAACATCGTCCGCTGTCAGTCACATTCAGTCTGTGATGGCGGCTTTAACGCTTGAGAAAAAACCGGTTTTCTTTTCAGCTTTCATCTCGTCTTTCATGCTGGTTTTCTCAGCGCCTTTAGCAGGTTTTACTTTCAACACTTTACCGCCAGTGATCTTATCGCACGTACCTTGAGGCACATAAATCCACTCAGTGGGTAAATTGTCCGCTTTGGCTTTTCCGCCACACGCGTGCTTGCCATCGGTTGAACCGCAATCGTTTTTAGCCTTCTTAGAAATGCCTGCGCACTTTTCCCACGCCGTTGGCGCGTCTGGTACTGCGTGCGCCGTCGTCGCGCCCATTGCGCCAATCGCCGCAATCGTTGAGGTCAATAAAGCCGTTTTAGGGGTTAACTTTTTCATCGTAATCTCCAAATAGTCATCAGGGTATCCGTAAAGGATGTTGTGGCCTGTAACGCCGTTCAACACAGCACAAGCTGCACAGACTCATACTGTGACGCAACCACAGCTACTTAGTTCCACAGAATGTAAAATATACAATACACCAACGCTTATTTTTTAGAGAACGCGCGTACCACCACACCCAGCACACTGCGGATGCCGCGCAGCGCGGCGAGCCATTTGGTGACGAAGAAGAAAAATACGATGCCGTAATACCCCACCACCAGCACAGCGATTACGCCGAGCACCATCCATACCATGTCCATATCACTGCCTTATATTCATTGGATTCAATGGCGCTTTTTTATCATTGAACGCCAAGCGACGCAAACGCAAAAACGTATGCATCATCATTTCATGTATCTGAAGGACGGCTAAGACACATTATTTAACTCTGTCAACGACAAAAAAACCGACCAACATGCTCACAAAAAATACCGCTAGGCTCGTATGTTGATACAGTAACGAAATAACCGAAGGCCCTGGACACAAACCGTACAACGCCCATCCGATCCCAAACAATAACGACCCAACAACCAGCTTCTTATCAATCACAGTATGCGTGGGAATCGAAAACGATTCTGCGTAAACCGGCGCGCTGTGTGTCACCACCCAACGATAGGTCACGAACATGACCGCAATGGCTCCGACCATGACAAACATCAAATCGTAATCCCACTGTTGGACATCCAAAAAGCCAATCACCTTATTGGTGTCGGTCATACCCGACAACACCAAGCCAAACCCAAAGACACTGCCTGATATGAGAGCCATTAATAAATTCATGACAACGCCCCCATCACATACACCGTAACAAACCCAGCGAACATGAACGACAACGTCGCCACCAGCGAGCGCACGGACAAACGACTGATGCCGCACACGCCATGACCGCTGGTACAGCCACTGGCCATGCGTGTGCCCACACCCACCAATAAACCCGCCACCACCGCCAACCACACGCCATCGTGTGTTGGCGTGGGTATAGGCACATCCAATACGTAATGCGCGAGATAACCACCTACGAGCAAACCCATTACAAAAACAATTTTCCAAAGATTCTGTGTAATCTCCTTCGTCAACGACGACGCCAAGATACCGCTGATGCCCGCAATGCGTCCGTTAAACACCAACAAAATACTCGCCGACACACCAATTAACACACCGCCCAGAAGCGCATTAAGGGTACTGCTCATGATTCATTCCTTCTCTTATTGATTCCGCGTATTCACACGACGCACTGACACATCATCCCACATCAAATGACGCAACCAGTCGTTTTAATGACGGGCTGAAATTATCACCCAGCAGGATGTCTCTTGCGTGGTTCCAATATCGCGCTTTGTCGGAATGGGCGTCGTATTTAGAATTCGTTTCAGAATGATCTGACTCATCAACGGCTGCATGCTGAATCAGATTCACTCGCAACATCGCCGCGCCCAGCGTGAAACTGAACAACTGATAAAACACATGGATGGCCTCATCTGAAGAGAATCCCGCTCCGACCAAACAATGCTGTGCGCGCTTGAACACATTCACTGAATTCAGACCTATGTTTCCAGAGTGCACCATCAACGTCAGAAAATCGGGCTCGTTAATCGACGCGGTGTAAATATCTGAAAACGTCAAAAAGACCCACTCTTGCCAGTCGTCCATCGGATATTCACGCTGATGCGCACGCGCCACAAAACTCGCCACCAACTCCGAGATGATCGCGTGTTTGTTTGGAAAGTGATTGTAGATCGACATGGTGCTGGCATTCAGCTCATCCGCTATTTTACGGATGCTCAGTGCGTCCACGCCGCCACGCACCAGTAATGCGTGTGACGCCTCTAGAATTTTTTGTGTCGTCAACGATCCTCGAGGGCGTCGTGTTTTTTTAGACTGAGCCATCAGTTACTCGCGGTCATGTATTCGACGTCATTATTAATACTACTGAACAGCCGACATCATAACACTCATTTGGCTTTCAGCTTAAACGGCATGAGCAGCTGTTTTAACACGCCATCGCCTTCCATCTCATGCACCCCAATCGCCAACGGGTCAGGATCCCGTTTTGGCAACATCCACGTGCCAAACACCAAATCCCACACGATCAAGTTACTGCCGTAGTTATGATTCGCCAGTTTGGTGTCTCTCATGTGATGCCAACGATGCAACTCGGGCGACGACACCACATAATTCAACCAACCAAAGCGCACCCGCGCATTGCAATGTTGCCAGAAGCCGTGCATCACACTGAACGTCGTGGCCAAATACAACACCTCAACACTCGCGCCTAAGATCACGCACGGGAGATTCCCCAACAGCGGCAACAAGATAATGTCGAAGTAGTGAAACCGCGTCGCGTTCAACCAATACAAACGTCGTGGATTATGATGCACACTGTGAATGCGCCACATCGGAAACCACGTGTGCTCCAAACGATGAAACCAATAGCTTAAGAATTCGGCCAACAATAAAAACAAAGCCACTTGCAGCACCACAGGCCATTCGTCTGGCCACACCCCCAAGCCAACGCCACCGGCCAGTAACCCCAGCCCCGCCGCCATGCCAAATTGAACCAGCACATCGGCGCGCAACACCACATTGTTCATAAAGAAAATACCGATGTCGGATCGCACATTGTCGTTCCACTTCGGCTTCCACGCCCGACTGAACGGCTGCAGTTTTTCCATCAACCCAACGGCCATCGCCACACACACCACAGGCAAAATGTACGCAATCACCAATTCAATGTCGTATTGATACACGCCAATGCCATCGCCAATCGGAATGCGCCACAACGGCTCACCCGCACGCTCTGGCAAATGCGCCGACTTCCACAACGCAAACGCCATCGCCGCCCCCATCACCACCGGGTAGCTGCACCATGCAAACACCGCCTGCATGGGTGTCAGTGGTCGCTGGGTAGCCTCATACTCGTGTGTTGTTATTTGATCTGTCACGGCTGAATCCGTCATAGGTGCTCCTATAAAGTGACTGTGTTTTTATAACATACACTGTACTTTATAGAATTTCAAATCCTGACCTTTCCCCACCCAATCCAGCACGCATGGAACACTCCTTTAATAATATTAAATTAGTGTCCATCAAAGATTGAGCACTTCATGTGCGGCTGCTCTTTCAATATGACGCAAATTCATTTTCTTACCCAAAATCTAGGTTTTAGGTAA
>JBCDEX010000031.1:0-12297 GCA_039178995.1 Pseudomonadota bacterium
AGCGGATCCGATGTCTCTCGAGAAGGGGTGCAACGTGATTTACTACCGCTCATCGAAGGCTGTTCTGTAAAAACACGATACGGCCATGTGAAAACAGATCATATTTTATTCATTACATCCGGTGCATTTCATCTAAGCAAACCCTCTGACCTCATTCCTGAGCTGCAAGGTCGATTGCCGATTAGAGTCGAATTGGATGCACTGAGCAGAGAGGATTTTCAGCGAATTTTAACCGAGCCGAACAATTCTCTCACTAAGCAATATCAAGCGTTATTAGGCACAGAAGGAATTCAATTATCGTTCAGTGATTGTAGCGTGAAACGCCTGGCCGACATCGCGTGGCAAATTAATGAGCAATCGGAAAACATCGGAGCTCGACGCCTGCACACCGTATTGGAGCGTTTACTGGAAAATATTTCATACGAAGCGAGTGACAAAGCCGCCAATGAGAAGAATCTCACCATTGATCAAGCTTACGTAGATCAAGAATTAGGCGAGCTTTTAAACGATGAAGATTTGAGCAAGTTCATCCTTTAAGTCTAATGGATAACACACCACGCGTCCGCTAATCCATTTTTTCAGGCTCTCCGAGTAGAATCTCGCTTTCGAAGTACTGCTCTTCTTGTTGAAAAAACACCCGCGTTATGCGTTCGCTTAAATGCTCTCGACGTAATCGTTTAACCGCCTCAAATCGATCGGATAACTCCTCTCCATTCTCTTCGTTTATCTCCAGAGACTCTTCTGCTTGCGAGTAATTAACGTACTTAATAAACACATCTTCAAACATCATGTAGCGCTGAACAGAAAACGTTTTATCCAACTTGACCAATTCCAGTGCGACCAAATAGCGTAACTGCTCAAAGGACAGGCTTGGGTACAACATCAACAATTCATCTAGATAATTTCTAAGGTCTGGTGTGTATTCAAGCAGTCCGTTATCAAACGTCACGCGATTTTTAAACTGTGTTAACACAGGGTAGTGAGCAATTTGATGCTCTTCCGTGGACAGCTTTAAATCATCTGGGAAACTGTCCAACAATTCACCAAACTTGATGCTGGTTGGCTTTAATTTAGGCGTTAACTTCATCGCAGTTTGAACCACATCCAAGGTTTTATCTTGCTGCCCTCTAAGCGAGTCGACCGACAACCCTAAGATCAAGACTGCGGTCACAATCAACATCACAATTAATGCACGCTTTAAGCGCGGATTCATCATCTCAGCTGACCTCACATACATACGCCAAACCATCAAACACCAATTGTTCAACGTATTGGATTCGATCGTTCAGCCACGGTGCAATCAGCATGGCGTCACCACCGGTTATGTACACCTGATCGCCATTAGACAAGCACTGCTCTGACAATTGATTCAACCAAGTGGTTACCATGGACAAATTACCATGACGAACGGCTTGCTCTGTGTTCACACCCCATCCCGTTTGAGTGGCGGCATCGCTGTGCTTAAGTGAAATGTTCGCAGTGGCTTTGAGTAACGCACGTTCGAGCAACGACACGCCCGGAACAATATAGCCTCCATTATGAGTGCCGTCACGACTCACGGAATCAACCGTGATCGCGCTGCCGCAATCAATCACACAGCAGCCGCCGTCTGTTTTATTAAACGCAGCAACCACCGCCAACCAACGGTCCACACCCAAGTGCGTTGGCTCATCATAGCTGTTCGTCACGCCCGCACAATAACGGCTCGTTTTGGCTTGAGAGATGTGTTCAATACCAACTCGCTGCTCACTGAGCAAGTACTCAGCAAATCCTTTTTCAGCCACGGAGGCATACCGAATGTGCGTAACCTTACCGAACATGTATTCAAGCTCAGACCACTTGTACTCATTCAAGACACCCGACTCAACAACGTCAGACACGCCGGTGCTGGCAATGTTTAATAATCGCCACTTAGCTCGACTGTTGCCAATGTCTAATTCTAAAATCATGATCTGTTCTGTGTTCTTAATACAATGGCTCCATAGAGCCCAAATTGTGTGCGTATCATAGCAGTCGCAATGACACATCTCCACCGTTGTACACCTTGATTCCACTGTCAGTTTCCAGTAACAATTGACCCTCATCGTCAACGCCTTGTTCAATGCCGTTAATGCGCTGTTGGTTGTGCAACACACACACCCGCTGCTGATGAAACGCGTCTCGATCAATCCACGTCTGTCGATAATACGAAAAACCGACCTGAGAAAAATCGGATAACGCCGTGGCGCATTCATTGAGTATCGCCGACACAATGTGGTTGCGATTGAGCTGTCGCTGGAGGGCATCCTCGTCATCCGTAGATGCCCTAGTAATGGTTCTTAAATCAATCCACGATTGATCAACCCGTTCAATGTCCGCACTGTCTGCATGCACACTGACATTCAAGCCAATCCCCACAACAACTTGGCAAGGACCTGACACATCTCCGCGGATTTCTAATAAAATGCCGCCCAGTTTTTTTCCTTGATAGAGCACGTCGTTAGGCCACTTCAAGCTCACGTCATCATACCCCAGCGAATCCAAGGCATTCACCACATTCAAGCCGACCACCAGACTGAGTCCTGCCATGTCGGCAATACCACCATTGAACTCACACACAAAGCTCATGGCAATTTGCGAGCCAAACGGTGTCACCCATTCATTGCCGCGGCGCCCTTTCCCCTGGGTTTGATGCTCACTTAAACACACATAACCCGGCGTTAAATTATCCAGCGCATGATCATTGGTTGAGCCAATCGAAAACAACACCTCAGGCAAAGAAAACACCTCCTGCGCCAGTTCAGAGCATTGCGCGTATATGTGTTCCGCGTTTAACAACGCCGCACCATTCAGCAACCGATATCCCTTTCCTTTGCTGCTTTCAACCAGCAGCCCCAATGGCTCCAATTTACTTAAATTTTTCCACACGGCGGTGCGACTCACACCCAGCACATCGGCTAACGCCTGACCTGAATGCCATTCACCGTCCGCTAATAACGCCACCAATTGTTGAGTGACTGAGGATTGAGTCATCGTCTTATGCATCCTATTTGAGCATGTGTTTTAGTCATGAATGAGAGGATTCAATCGCCTTGATCAGACAACGATCGCGCCGTTTTAAGATAGCGCTGTTTATGACGACGCCCCAATCGCATCAACAAAGGACGAGACCAGCGACGCAAACGCGGAAATAAATACGACAGCATGGTGATTCCACCGCTCACTCGCGGCAAGGACACTTCAACACGTTCTCCTTTTACAACCGCCAATATCGCATACGCCACCTGCTCGGGCGAGCTCATGGGCTGTGAAAACACAATGTCGTCCACCTCATCAATGCGGTCCAAAATAAAGCCGGTTGAAATGGGCCCTGGAGACACCAATCCCACCATTACATTGTGAGCACGCAGCTCGTCATGCAAGGCGTAGGTCACCGCACGCAAGCCCGCTTTCGTTGCCGAATACGTTGCTCCGCCTTCCAAAGGTGCTCGACCCGCCAACGACCCCACATTGACGACAGCGCCTTCACCCGCTTCTTTTAGATACGGCAAGGTCTGCGCAATTAAATTCAAAGGCGCTGCCAAATTAACGTCGACCATCATGACATGATCTTGTGCTGACACCTGTTCAAAATAGCCTCGCTGATGATACCCTGCATTATTGATCAACCCATGAATTGGGCCAAAGCGCTGTGCTACATCAATCAAGACCGCTTGATACGCATCCGCATCGCACACATCTAGAGCGTGACTGCACACATCGGTCAGCGCAGACAACTCCTCAGTCACTCGATTCAAAGCTTCTTGCCCTCGTGCCAACAGCACCAACTTCGCTTGATGCGTGGCCAATAAACGCGCCGTTGCCAACCCAACGCCTGCGGAGGCGCCGGTGATGATGATCGTTTTACCCGCCAGTGTCTTCATGATGCGTTCTCACTGTTATCGTACAAACAAATATTGGCCGTACAAACAAACAACGGGTGACAAATTAACGTCACCCGTTGCGTGGTTAGTTAGTGGTCTCGAATTATTCAACGAGGACACACCAGGATGTGTGAGAGCTGGATTAACCCGTCCACTTATGTCCCCATTTACTTGCCACTGTGTTGTGTGTGGTTTGATGCGACTCATCCAGTTGGTTACCTTCGAAACCAAACTCAACCGCAAAATTACCCGGTGACAACATGTAGAACGACGTCATCTCATCATTGATGTGCTCGCCCAACGTGGACGTCACCATCACCTCGTTCTCGTTGACACGATCTAAGCAGCTGCCCACTTCAGCCAATGAGCCAACTTCCATCATCAAATGCACGCAACCTGGCGCTTTTGATTCTGGACTCGGTCTAAACTCTGTGTCAGGGGTCGGTGCACCCCAGCTCCACAATGCCAAGCTATGATGACGAGGGTTGCAATTCATGAAGTAAATTTTACCCATGCCTTGCGCACTCAAATCGGTAATGTCCGAATCTAAGAATCCAATCGACTCATAAAACGCATGGGTGTCTTCAAAATTGACCGGTGCGTGCAACACGACATGACCTAAGCCCATGTCCACACCATTCTCTGCCGTCGTAATGAATGCTTCCACATCACACGATGAGGCAAAATCAACGCCATCGTTTGCATGCGCGTCATCTTCCCACATAATCTCCAACACATTACCCGATGGGTCTGACACCACCATCAACTCATTGGCCGAACGCGACGCCAAAAACGTTTCGTCTTCAATTTTTTCAAACGGGATTTTTTTCGAACTTAACTCATCCATCGCATCTTTAAACGCCACTGCGTCTTTTAACTTCCAACCCGACGCAAACAAACCATCAAACTCTGCTTTCTGCACACCATAACGAAACGCACGGTGATCCATTTTATAAAACTCAATTGGATTTCCCGCAACAGAATCAACCTTCATCGACGTGGATGGCATCAAACCACAGACTTGTGTGGCGTAATGAGACCACTTACTCAAATCGGTCGAATTAATAATAACGTACGCTAGACTTTGTACTTGCATGATACTCTCTCTTATGACTGTTATGTTTTTATTAACCGTTGCAGCGTATAGCTGCTGAATGCGTTATACGATGTAATCACAGGCTATATCATATCGCTATTTAACCCGCCATGACAACACACCGAATTGAGCTGTTATCAAGCTCATACTGCTCACAATGCATCTGCACTTTATTGAATCGGACAACTGACATTCACCCATAAAAAAACACACTCAGCTGAGTGTGTTTTTTATGGGGCTGAAGATAAGCTAACGATTAACCTAAAACGGTGACCGACGGCTTCCCATCCCATTTCTCTGCATCCACACGCAATGAGTCCCAGTACGCTTTCATGCCATCATTCACGCTTAACAGCTCATAGATCACACCGTCTAATGCAGGGTCTTCATAGTAGGCATAACGACCCGCATCGCCGTTATCGATTGTCGCGGTGATCTCAAATTTATGATCGCGGAGCTGCGCCAAAGCGTCGTCCATGTCGTCGACCATAAACGCAATGTGATGCAAGCCCATTTGCTTGGTGTCAAAGTACGCTTTATACGGTGACGGTGCATCGTTCACTTGCTGAATCAACTCAATCTGCATATCACCTCGGTACGCAATCGCAACATGCATATCAACACTACTCGGCGATCCTTTATAGACCATATCTAAGGTCAAATCTTTGTACCATGTGAATGGACCAACCCCTGAATTCTCAGACCATGCCTGCATGGCAGCCTCGATGTCATCACACAAGTAACCTAACTGCGTCACGTTTCCAAAATTGATCATGTACTCTCTCCAATTGTCTTCAAAGAATAACTATGTCACAATTATTTTTACTGTGCAATAACATCCCCGCAGGCAAAGACAGTCTCGTATTCACAGTATCAAGACACACACAATTGAGCGACCGACGCACGAATGGAACACACACAAAGACAGGAGCTGTCATGTTTTCATCTAATAAAAAATCATCGTTTAAAGCGCCCGCTTCCGACTTAACTGGCCGCCACATTATTGTCACCGGCTGCGGATTCAATTCCCTCGGCTACGAAACCGCTCGGCAATTATTAAACTGGGGGGCAGACGTTACCGTCACCACACGCAACAACGCCAACGCCATCGTCGGCGCATTGCAACAAGACACAGCCGCTGACTACCAAGGACGCATTCATGGCAACAACTTGGACTTAACACAAGAGCAGTCAATCCAGCAGTTCATCGACTGGTATACGGCTCAAAAAAAGCCGTTGCATGTACTCATCAACAACGCAGGCATTCACCTCGATTTACTGTCTAAATTTAAAGAACCCAAACTCTCACCCGCAGGTCTCGAGCTGCAATGGCACACCAATTACATTGGAACCACGCAACTCACCATGGGACTCTTGCCGTTGCTATTAGACAGTGCTCAGGCATCTCAGCATTCACGTGTCGTGAATGTCAGTTCGCAACTGCACAACAAAGGCGATAACGCAGAGTTTTTTAATCCAACTCGCGCGTACAATTCATGGGAGGCGTATGGGCAATCCAAGCTGGCACTGATTCATTTTACCCAAGAGCTGCATCGGCGCTATCACGGCCAAAACCTATCTGCGTACTCATTGCACCCCGGAGCAGTGGCCACCAATATTGGTAATGTGGGGTTACAGAACAGCCCAATTCTTTTGGCGCTTAAAAAGCTATTATCACCCATTGAAAAAATGACGTTAAAGAGCCTGAGTGAAGGCGCACAAACGCAAGTGTTTTGCGCCACCTCAGCCGACGCTGAAAGTGGGTGTTATTATCAAAACGGACGAACACGTCCCCTCTCAGATACAGCAAATGACACCGACGTGGCTCGTCGTTTATGGAAACAAGAAATCGACGCGTAACGGCCTTATTTTAAAACGCATTGCACCGCCTCAAACACGGCATCGGGCTGCTCTGCGTGCAACCAGTGACCCGCATCAAAAATCGTCACGTACTGAGCGTGAGGGTAGAACGAATCAATGGTGCGTCGATGGTCTTCGGTAATGTAGTCTGAACGCTCCGCTTTAAGGAACAGCGCATCGCCTGAAAACACACCGCTCAATTGTGGCGCGTTGATCAACTCGTCATAATACTGAGCAAGTCTCGCCACATCGAATTTCCAGCCCCACTCACCCGTCTCTTGTTTCGCCAAATTTTTCAATAAAAACTGTCGCACACCCAATGCATCAACAAATTCTTGTAACACCTCATCGGCCTGCCGACGCGAATCAACCTGACTGTGTGACACCTTGAGTAAACCATCAATGATGCGCAAATGACTCGGAGCATACGCAACAGGTGCAATGTCGGCCACGATCAATCGCGTCACCATGTCCGGATAACGATCGGCTATTTGCATCGCCACTTTACCGCCCAAGGAATGCCCAAATAACGACACCCGCTCAATGCCTTGCTCACGCATTGCATCAAACACACCGTTCGCAACGGATTCGGCCATTGTCGACAAATCATGAAACGGCGCTGCAGCAGAATCACCATGTCCCGGCAAGTCCACAAGCAGGACACGGTGTTGCGCCGATAACTGCTTCGCCAACCGCGACAAGTTACTCGACTGACCAAATAAACCATGCAACAACACAACGGCATCGTTCGACGTCGTTTCAGTGTTCATTTGGTGCACAAATAAACTCATGACAACCTCACTCGATTCTTTTATAGTCTGTATAGATTACCTTAACTGACGAAGGCTTTGGAATGATTTTAACCAATATTGAAAACGTGCCTGGAAAACGCATTGTAAAACACCTGGGTTTGGTTCAAGGCAGTACCGTACGGGCAAAAAATGTCGGTCGTGATATTTTTGCCAGTATCAAAAATATTTTTGGTGGTGAATTAAAAGGCTACACTGAGCTCATGAGTGAGTCACGCAAAGAAGCCTCGAAACGTATGAAAAAACAAGCCTCTAAAGTCGGCGCAAACGCTGTGGTTAATGTGCGATTTGCCACCTCTTCCATTGCACAAGGCGCCGCCGAATTGTTTGTTTACGGAACGGCCGTGGTCGTCGAAGACATCGTCTATGATGGCACCGAGCACACAGTCATTGACGCGCCTCTTGCTCAAAGCGGTGCACAACCAAGTGGGTCGGTTGAAGCCCCTACTGCCACGACACCATCCGCCGCCATTGACATGCGAACCTCTCACACGTCGGCTGATCCGGATGCCGCGTATCGAAAACCTGAGCACAGCGAGTAGACACCTGCATGGATTTATTCATCACACTCATGCTGTTTGTTTGCGGATATGTGTTCGGACGTACCGCAGAATCACGCCACTACAAATCCATTTTTAAACGCGAAGCACAGTACAATAATTTGCTGACGTTCGCGTCTAAAATGCCAAACAACGATGTGCTTAACAACACACAAGAAGCCCACTTAGTGTATGGCTCGGTGGTCATTTCCGTCGACTATTTCAAACGCTTCATTGCCGGCTTACGCAACTTTTTTGGCGGCAATCTCACCACCTATGAAACGCTGTTAGACAGAGGACGCCGCGAAGCCATCTTGCGCATGAAAGAAGACGCGCTCCATCATGGCGCCAATATGATTTTTAATGTTAAATTGGAGACCGCCTCGATCTCGAAAGGAAAAGGCGATTCCATCGGATCAATTGAAGTGTATGCGTATGGCACTGCTCTAAATGTCGCTAATCAAACACATCAGTCTTAACACGCACACATCATGACGAATCAATACGAAAACCACATTCCTCCCGAAGGCATTAATACAAGCAAGGAATCTCCGTTTCAAGAATTGATCATATTAATTGGCGGCATTGCGTTATTTATTGCCGTTATCATTGCCTGTTTGCATTTTTTAATTCTCTCGATCGCACCCCATATTCCCTATGAATACGAATCCAGCATTGCAGATTATGTTGTCGATCACATCACCGATGACAATCCATCGACTTCCGATACGGCCAAACAAACCTACTTACAAACACTGGCGGATGAACTCAGTGCACACATGGAGCACCCTTCCGACATGCCTATCAAGGTGCATTACTCCAACAAAGACACTGTCAACGCCTTCGCCACATTGGGCGGTCATGTCTTTATGTACAAAGGGTTGATCGACAAGCTGCCCAATGAAAACGCATTGAGTATGGTCCTCGCGCATGAAATCGCTCACGTAGCGCATCGACACCCAATCATCAGCATGGGACAAGGACTGACCTTAGCCATCGCCGTGTCGGCCATATCCATGGTAAGCAGCGACGAAATTGCATCGTCGGTCATGGGATTCGTTAACTTAAACAGCATGCATTTTTCACGTGAACAAGAACACCAATCCGATGAAAGTGGACTACAGGCTGTCGCCAAAAAGTACGGTCACACGCAGGGCGCTGATGCGCTGTTTAAAGTGTTTATGGAAGTCGAAGAAGAACGAGGCGACAGCGGCTATGAATTTTTATCGACGCATCCGCTCAGCAATAAGCGGCTCAACAACATTGCCTCATGGTCCAACGAGCACAATTGGCCAACAGTGGGCCAAATCACAACACTTCCTTCTGTCATCACTGCACCTTAGCGGTCATCATGACAGACTCTAAACACAAGCGCAGACGCCCTGCTCGAAATCCGCGCGCAAACCAACGACAACACTCTAACAAAACATCCCCGTCGGAATTGATTCTCCTCAATAAACCCTTTCGAGTGATGTCGCAGTTTTCTCCTTCCGCCGATAAAGTCACCTTGGCCTCGTACATAGAGCGCAAAGGGTTTTACCCAGCGGGTCGTTTGGACTATGACTCCGAAGGGCTGCTCTTACTCACCAATGACGGACGCTTACAGCACGTCATCAGCAATCCAAAATTTCATTCCGAAAAGACCTACTGGGTGCAAGTGGAAGGTACCGTCAATGACGACGCGCTCAACGCCCTTCGCAACGGAGTGCAACTCAAAGACGGCATGACACGCCCTGCCAAAGTACGACTCATCGACGAACCCGATAATGTATGGCCTCGCACTCCGCCCATTCGAGAACGACAAAGCATCCCAACCCAATGGATTAAATTGACCATTACCGAAGGAAAAAATCGACAAGTGCGACGCATGACCGCCGCCGTAGGGCACCCGACATTGCGTTTGATTCGCTACTCCATTGGAAAGTGGAACATTGACGATCTCGCTCCTGGAGAGCAACGACTGATCACAGTGACCTGATTGTATGAAAACAAGCTTAGGATCGATTTCAAATCGTCTTAGAGACACCCTTAGAAGCGTAGCGACCGTAAAAGTAAATCGGCTGCGCTAGAAAAATCAGCACACAGCCCAAGAGATTCAACGGCAATATGCGCTCACCCAATACCGCCCATCCCAACAACGCGGTAAACACCGGTGTCAGTGACGACAACATACTGGTTTGCTCCGAAGGCAATAGCGCCAGCGCTTTGGTCTGTAAGGCAAACCGCAAACTCGTGGCAATCAACGCCGAGCACATAAACATACTCCACCCAAGACTCGAAATGCGCTCGGAGAACAAATTCAATGCCGTCCCTTGCAGTACGCTGATCGCCATCGACACACACGCCACCATCATCAACTGAACAGTCGTCAAGCTGAGCGACGGAATCGTTTGTGTATAACGCGCGGAAAACACCACATGACATGAAAACAAACACGCGGCACCCAATAACAACCATTGCGCCTGATCCAGCGCAAACCCATTGGCACCTGTTAAACAGTACAAACCCAATACCGCAGGCACTAAACTCAACCACAGATACCACCCCATGCTCTGACCTAACAAGGCATTGATAATCGGCACGCACACCACCACCAAACTGACGATAAACGCAGCTTCACCAATGTTCTCAATTTGATTCATCCCCTCCACCCACAAGGACAGCGCACAAGCCATAAAACACCCAGCAATACACGACACCCGCCACATACTCGGCGTAAACGACAGCAACGTACGCCAACAAAACACCAACAACACAAGCGCCGCCAGTAAAAAGCGCCACGCGATGAACACCGACGGACTGATTTCACGTAACGCCACCTTAGTAAACACCCAGCCTGCGGCGCTAATCAACCCAACCAAGATCAGCAACATGGTGCCTTGGTGATTATCATTTAAAGAACGCGCACTCGACAAAAACAATAACGACACAAAATACCCATTACGACACAGATAAAGAAGGCGGTTACGCCTCAAAGAACGACCACACAGAAAAAAACACACAATATCATATTATGACCACACCAGCGTGGCTGACCAATAAAACTAGATACGTCAAAGGGTTAACAATCGAACCGCCAAAAAAGATCAAACGAATCAAAAA
This sequence comes from Pseudomonadota bacterium, assembly GCA_039178995.1. GTDB lineage: Bacteria > Pseudomonadota > Gammaproteobacteria > Pseudomonadales > JBCDEX01 > JBCDEX01. The sequence continues at coordinate 11,309 of JBCDEX010000031.1, forward strand.
ATATCAGCTGCACGCCCTTGATTGAGCCCTCAACCGACCTATAATTTACCAATTGTCTAACGATTGATGACTACCCAACAGTCGTCTCGTATGACACAATAACAAGCATATAGATTAACCGTTGATGAGTTTGCAACCCTCGGACTAACCAACCTTAACGATTTAAGGGTATGGAGCTTATAACAACATGAAAAAAGTAGCACTCGCAAGCGCATTGTTATTAACCATCGGAAGCGCTCACGCAACCGACTCAATTCGCTGGAACAGTCTTGCACTTTCCTACCAAGCCACCGATTTAGGCGGTGAATTAAGTCCAACAAGTAGCAATACAAATCTCAACGGTGTATCTGTTAAAGCTACTACCATGCTGGATCAAAACGCATTTTTAACCGGTGAATTTACCACTAATTCAGACGACGAAGACAATGACTCAGGCGCTGAAAAAAGTTTAGATTACAACACCTTATCAGCGGGCATAGGTTATCGTATTCCATTAACAGGCCAGGCTGATCTTTACAGTACTGCGTCAGTCATGCATTACGATATCGATTCACTCAATGGCGCAGTTGAAAATGATCGAAGCGATACAGGCTATGGTTTGAACGCTGGTGTTAAAGGCATTCTTGCACCAAATGTTGAAGTGGGTGTGCAGTTCAACTTCGTTGACATCGGTGACTACTCTGATCGTGGTCATGAATTATCTGCGATGTACCACTTCTCAAATCAATTATCAGCGGGCGCAACGTACGAGAGTTCAGACAACATCGAGCAGATCGGTTTGTCGGGCATCTTTTTCTTCTAAGAGCCACTCTGTTAATAAAAAAGAGCGCCAATGGCGCTCTTTTTTATATGGATTGTTTTACGATAATAAAAGTGAAAGCATGAACCCTGCTTTCAAAAACTCTAATATAACAGCCGTACTTCTTATGGAAACAACCGCAGACACTTTTATTATTGGCAACGGGTTTGACCTTGGGGGAAAGGTCACG
>JBCDEX010000032.1:0-12275 GCA_039178995.1 Pseudomonadota bacterium
AGCCTTCGAGGCGGTATGCCTCCTATTGCCAAACTCGACCTTTCGTTATTGCATGAGGCATTTCCCTCGAAATTAAAGCCATTGCGTGACCAGTAGCTGCGCGTGAGCGAAACTTTTGAACAGATGCATACAACCGTTCATGTCGTACGGTGCACTTGAGACGCCTGATCATCGACGCACCCATACCGCCGCATTTGGACTTCCATTTCATTTATAGAAGCTTGCGCTGTTCATACCGTGCTTACGGCACAGCTCGGTGACAGGTATCTCTGTATCATACGACTTCAAGATCGTGTGGGTTTATGAATCACTAGATTTTAAGGGTTTCTATAGAAAGTTGATCTGATTAAAGCTTAATCGAACTTCCTACTTAAACCTCCTGCTAATTGCCAAGAGATTACAGCAGCAAACGGTTACCACAACAAAACTCTCTGTATCGATAGATTTTTCACATATAATCGCTATACTGACGAACTATTGGTTCGTAAAATTTCAAGTAATCAGATTCAAGACACCATAAAAACAATAGGAACACCCATGTTTTCAACAGGCGGATTAGCACAACGTATTCTCGATCAAAACATTGTTGAAGATAATGAACTGCTTCAGATTGTTCAACAGGCCAAAGACAAGCAGCACAGTCTGATCGACAAATTATTTGACGCCGAACTCATCGATCCTGCTATCCTGGCACAACTTGTTGCTGAAGAGTTTGGCTTGCCCGTGCTCGACTTAAAAAGCATGAATAAAGCCCTCTTACCCATTGATCTCATCGATATCAGCTTGGTCGAAAAATACCATGCGATTCCCTTGTTTCAACGCGGTCATACATTGTATTTGGCAATGACAGACCCAACCAACCAAGCCGCGATTGACGATTTTAAGTTCAATACTGGCCTGAAAGTTGACACGGTGGTTGCCGATAAACGTCAAATGCTTAAGTTAATGGAGTACATCGACTCTCAAATCAATGACGTCGACAGTTTATTGGTCGGCGATGACACCATAGCGGAGCTCATCGGCTCAGACATAGACGACGCATACGACAGCGACGAATTAGATGCGACCGATGAAAACGACGGCCCCATCGTTAAATTCGTGCATAAAGTATTAATGGACGCCATACGCACAGGCGCGTCCGATATTCACTTTGAACCGTACGAGAAAAGCTATCGTGTACGCTATCGTACCGATGGCATCTTAGAAGAGGTCAGTAACCCGCCCATTAAGCTGGGCACGCGAATTGCGTCTCGCCTGAAAATCATCTCCAGCATGGACATCTCGGAGCGTCGCCTGCCACAAGACGGACGCATCAAGTTAAAAATCAGCAAATCCCAAGCCATCGATTTCCGTGTTAACACCTTGCCCACGTTGTGGGGCGAGAAAATCGTACTGCGTATTCTTGATGCCTCTGCCGCTCAGCTTGGCATCGACGCACTGGGTTACACCGACTCTCAAAAACAGCTGTATCTCGACGCATTGGACCAACCGCAAGGGATGATTTTGGTGACCGGACCAACAGGAAGTGGTAAAACGGTCTCGCTGTACACGGGACTTAACATTCTCAACATCTCCGAACGCAACATATCAACCGCCGAAGACCCTGTTGAAATCAACTTGGAAGGCATCAACCAAGTGCAAATCAACAACAAAATCAACTTCACCTTCTCGGACGCGCTCAGAGCGTTTTTGCGTCAAGATCCCGACGTCATCATGGTGGGTGAGATTCGTGATTTGACTACCGCTGAAATTGCGATCAAAGCCGCTCAAACAGGCCATTTAGTCCTATCCACATTGCACACGAACAGTGCAGCAGACACCATTAACCGACTCATGAACATGGGCGTGGCGCCGTTCAACTTAGCCACCTCTGTCAGCCTGATCATTGCTCAACGACTGGCGCGACGCTTATGCCAAGCGTGCGCCGAACCTGCCGACATCCCGCGCAGCACCTTATTAAAAGAAGGCTTTTTGGAGCACGAACTCGATGGCCTGGTACTGAAGAAAGCGGTTGGCTGCGATATCTGTGGCAACGGTTATAAAGGCCGCACCGGTATTTTTGAAGTGGTGAAAATCACCCCTGCACTTGAAAGCATGATCATGGAAGGCAAGAATGCGATCGAACTGGCTGAGCAAATAGACAAAGAAGGATTTAACAGCCTGCGTCGTTCCGCACTGGACAAGGCAAAGGCCGGTGAAGTCTCTTTGATGGAGGTGAATCGAGTCACCGCAGATTAAGCGCGAACAACCTGGTTTCAATGGTCAATTACAACCCACAGGCAACATGGCGCTCATCTGAATTGAAAAAGAAAACTTTACACGGTTGCGTATGCGCGGTGCTGCGCTATACTAGTGCATTGAACACTATTTACTACGGTACATTACAACAATAATTGCGTGTTAACACTCTGTCTCTGACTCACATAATGGTTAACTAATAACCAGTTAACACAGACAACAGTACACTAAGGTCGTGTTCATCACTGACCAGAAAACACAAACTGAAGGACATCTCTGACATGGCGACACAGAACAAAACATACGCATGGCGAGGCACTAATAAACACGGCAACCCAGAAAAAGGCCTGATTGAAAGCAGCAGTGTGGGCATGGCAAAAGCCATGTTGCGAAAAAAGGGTGTCATTCCAAAGTCTGTGAAAGTGCAAAACGATGGACTGTTCAGTGGGTTTGGCAAAAAATCGATAAACACGTCTGATATTACCGTCTTCAGTCGACAACTGGCCACCATGATCAAAGCCGGCGTACCGCTGATTCAATCCTTTGAGATCACCTCAGAAGGTTTCGAAAAACCGTCTATGAAGCTCATGCTCAACGAAATTAAAAATGACATCTCAGGTGGCACCACGTTTGCAAACTCGCTTAGAAAACACCCAAAACAATTTGACCCGCTGTATTGCAGCTTAGCGGCAACTGGTGAAGATTCAGGAACACTGGATGAAATGCTGGAACGCATCGCAACCTACAAGGAAAAAAGCGAAGCGTTAAAACGCAAAATCAAGAAAGCCTTAACCTACCCAAGCATCGTTATGGTCTTTGCCATTGCCGTAACTGCTATTTTGCTCATCAAAGTAGTCCCTGTATTCGCAAAAACATTTGCCGCTGCAGGCCAAAAACTTCCACTGCCAACCGAAATTGTGATGAGCATTTCAAACTTTGCCGTTGCCTATTATCTGCACTTTTTTATTGCGATCATTGGCTTGTTCTTCCTCATACGATACCTTCTACGATCGTCAAAACGCGCCCGTAATGCACGTGACCGCTGGATTTTAAAGATCCCATTGGTCGGCGAAATACTCGAAGAAGCCATCATTGCCCGTTTTTGTCGCACATTATCGACGACCTTTGGAGCAGGTGTTCCCGTAGTCGACGCGCTTGATTCCGTCTCTGAAGCATCTGGTAACGTCCTGTATGAGAAAGCCATCAATCAGGTGCGTGAAGAAGTGATTGCTGGTCGGCCGCTGTCTGAAGCCATTAAAAGCGCTGAAGTTTTTCCTTCTCGTGTCAATCAAATGGTAGGCATTGGTGAAGAATCTGGAACATTGGACGCCATGTTGGACAAGGTTGCCACATACTACGAAGACGTTGTTGACTACAAAGTAGACAACTTAACCACTTACATTGAACCAATGATTATGGCATTCCTTGCCATCGTGGTCGGTGGACTCATGGTTGCAATGTACATGCCTCTGTTTAACATTGGTAAAGCATTCTAAATCACGTCACTCTGTTAATATATTGTGTCACGTCGTTTTTGCTAAGCTGCTTGATATCAGGCAGCTAGCGCACAGTACAAAAAACGACTTCGTTAGATAGTAAGTAGCTCATTCACATTCTGTGGACACACACGCCTCATGTTTGACATCAACCCCATCACTCAACTGCTGCACCAATTTCCTACTGCCTTTATCATAAGCACCTCGCTGCTTGGCGTACTGGTCGGCAGCTTCTTAAATGTGGTCATTTATCGCGTGCCAGAGATGATGAAACGGCAATGGAAGCGAGAGTGTGTGGACTATCTATCCAGCCTGCAAGAAAACAGTCAATTGGAACGGCAATTTCCATCCAATTCCACCCCGTTTAATCTAATCACTCCGCATTCTCAATGTCCTGGATGCCAGTCATCGATCAAACCGTGGATGAACATTCCCGTCCTAAGCTATGTCTTGCTAAAAGGCGCATGCCATCAATGCAAACAAACCATCAGCCTGCGCTACCCTGCCATCGAGCTCATCACAGCAATCGTCAGCGGCGTGGTGGCGTGGCATTTCGGTCCAACATGGACGTGCTTCATCACATTGATCTTGTGCTGGAGCCTGATCAGCCTCACCATGATTGATTTCGACCATCAGTTATTGCCCGACTCCATCACACTGCCGCTCATCTGGCTTGGCTTACTCGCAAATTATTTTAATCTGTACACGTCTCTAGAAAATGCACTCTTGGGTGCAGTATTTGGCTACCTGTCACTTTGGAGCATTTTTTGGGCATTCAAAATCGCCACGGGAAAAGACGGCATGGGCCAAGGCGATTTTAAATTACTCTCTGCATTGGGTGCATTTTTAGGCGTCAAAATGCTGCTGCCCATTATCTTACTGTCATCTCTAAGCGGCACCGTTGTCGGTGTCTGGATGCTGCTCTCAAAGGCTAGCGAAGGCTCTCAACCCATCCCCTTTGGCCCACATTTGGCCATGGGCGGCATGCTCTGCCTATTTTTTGGCGACACCGTTCTAAAACTTATTGGATGGTAACGCCATGTCATCGTCAAAAAAATCCTTCATCATCGGATTAAGCGGTGGCATCGGATCTGGAAAAACAACCGTCTCAGACACATTCAGCGCTTTAGGCGTTGACGTCGTGGACGCAGATGTCATCTCACATCAAACAACCGCACTGGGTAGTCCCACACTGCCATTAATCCAGCAACACTTTGGGGATGAGGCCTTACTCGCGGACGGCAATTTGAATCGCCCTTGGCTTAGACAGCATATTTTCAACACACCAGCTGATAAGCTCTGGTTGGAACAACTGCTGCATCCGATCATTCACTCATCCATCATGGATGCGCTTAACTCAAGTGATTCAGACTATGTACTGTTTGTCTCGCCCCTACTGATTAAGTCGCAGCTCACCTCAATGTGCCAGCGCATTGTCATGGTGGATTGCAGCGTGGATCAGCAAATTAAACGCACACAAGCACGCGACAACAGTAGTCAAGAAACCATTGAGTCCATTATCGAATATCAAAGTTCACGTGACGAGCGCTTGGCGCACGCTGACGACGTCATCGACAACAGCGGTGGCTTAATATACTTGAAAGAACAAATCTCCACACTGCACACCCAGTATCTTGCATTGGCCAAACAGTTTCACGACACACACAGCCTGCCTTAGCTGTTTTTTGCATGTACATTGATGGGTTTTGATATTCCATATATCGCGTGAATTACGTATGCTTGTATACTATAAAAAAACTCAATGCTGTGGTCGCTGACACATACCATGGCTAATAATAACCGCCATTCATTGGAAGGGTCTGTATGTCATTAGTACTCAATGAAGAACAACACTTGTTAAAAAATTCCGCGCGTGACTTTTTAAGCGCAAACTCACCCGTTGAAGCATTTCGTGCATTACGCGATAAAAAAGCCACGGACGAGAACTATTCTGACGAGACCTGGCAACAAATGATTGAGCTGGGCTGGCCAGCGATCACCATCGATGAAGCGCATGATGGTCTTGGGTTTGGCTACAAAGGCCTAGGATTAATCTTAGAAGAAATGGGACAACGCTTGGTTCAATCGCCATTACTGTCCAGCATTGTATTGTGCGCCTCAGTCATCGAATTGATTGGCACCCCAGAGCAAAAAAGCACGTACTTACCTAAATTAGCTGCTGGTGAAATCACCATGGCGTTTGCATTCGAAGAGGCACTAAGACACACCGGGTTGGCGAACGTACAATGCCAAGCTCTCGCACAGTCAGGCAAGGTCACTCTGTCTGGCGAGAAAAAATGTGTATTAAATGCAGCAAAAGCCGACTACGTCATGGTCATCGCTCGTTCCAGTGACAAACAGCTCGGCGCCTATGTGATTGAAAACAACGCATCGGGCATGTCGATATCACCGTTTCGTTTATTAGACGGTACGTTAGCTCATCACATTCGCTTCGAGAACACCGCGGCAGTCGAACATGTACAAGACGCGTCATTAAGTGCAGACGACGTATTAACCGCGTTACATAATACCCTGGCACGAGTTCGCACAGCGCTTGCAGCTGAGATGTTAGGCGGTTCCTTGGGTATGTTCCAAGTGACAATGGCATACCTTAAAGAGCGTGAGCAATTTGACGTTAAAATCGGTAGTTTTCAGGCATTGAAACATCGTGCATCGCAAATGTTTGTGCAATTAGAGTTGGCCAAGTCCTGCGTATTAAGCGCACTCAATGCGATTGATGACAACGCCGACGACCTACAGGAATTGGCGTGCTTAGCAAAAGCACAACTCAATGACACCTTCATTTTAGTTACCGATGAAGCAACGCAAATGCACGGCGGAATGGGCGTCACAGACGAGCTGGACGTCGGCCTTTTCTTAAAACGAGCTCGCGTATACACTCAGCTATTTGGGGATTCAAATCATCTAAGAGATGAGTACGCAACGCTTAAAGGTTATTAAGCAATAGAGAATCGGCTCGGCTCTTCGTCAACGCACACACCGCAGATACTGGCCGAGCTGCCTGATACGCCGCTCCAGCACCCTCGCTTTTCTCATCTTTCGTCGTGGGCTCCAGTGAAGCGGGCTCGGAAGGATCGCCGCCAATTGCGCTGCCTGACGACGCGTAAGTTGCTTTGCCGACCTTGAGAAGTAATATTGACTGGCCGCCTCGACACCGTACACACCTCGACCGTATTCAATCACATTCAAATACAGCTGCATGATGCGCGGCTTATCAAGCAATAACTCCAACCATATTGTGTAATATGCCTCCAATGCTTTTCTAATCACACTGCGCGTTGGGAGCAGTAACAAATTTTTGCTGGTTTGCATAGAAATAGTGCTCGCACCTGAAACCGATTTATCGCCCTCGATGGCATCCGCCAGCACCCACCTCAATGCTTTCCAATCAAACCCTTGGTGCACACAAAACTTATTATCTTCACTGGCCACCACAGCAAAGCGCATTCGCTGAGGGGCATCGACCCACTCATGACGAAACTGATAGCCTTGTAACGTCCGTAACACCATCAATGGTGTGATCGGCGGATTAATGTATTTCAGGAGAAACAGATACATCACGGGCAACACAAGTACAACAAACAGCGCCCACAGAACAAGCCGCTTCATATAAGCCAGTACTCGAGCCATTCGCTCATTCATCCAGTTTTTCACCATATGCTCATCACATGATTCATTGCGTTTAGATGCTTTAAGGTTTTCGAGAAAGAGAGACACACATCACTCTACCGAACCTCTGATAAGGCTAGGTACTTTACCTCTAAATGTAAGGATGAACCAGTATTCTATCGACATAAAAAAAGCGGCTAATTAGCCGCTCTTTTATGTCGATATTAATTGGCGCTGCTTATTTTAATAAGTTGCCTAAAATGCTCACAGCGTCGTCAATTCCAAGACCGTCATCGGCTTGACCTTGAGGCGTTAACTTATCAATCAAACCAGGCAATACTTGACCCAACTCACTTGCTGTATCAGTCTCAGATGCACCTAATTGGCTTGCAATGTTTTTCAAGAAGTCAGAATCAAGACCTTGCACGATCTGATCAGCATTTACTTGTTGATTTTGGCCTTGACCAACCCACGAGTTAACAGCATCACCTAAGCCGTTCTTACTCATCATACCGACCAAGTTCCCTAAACCACCCAAACCACCTTGATCTGAGCCGCCCATTACTTGATTTAAAAGCACTTCAATCACTTTACCTTGAAGTCCGCTTTGAGAACCGCCACCTAATACTTGACCTAACCCTGCTTTAACCAAACCGTCTAGTAAACCCATGTTAAACTCCTATTTAAATAACCATAACAGAAAAAACAAACGCATCATGCACACTTTGTTCGTATATCATCATATCTCAATTCTGAGGAAGAAAGTGTAAAATTACCCGTTAAAAACTAAAAAACACTGAATAAATTCAGTGTTTTATGTAATTTAATCGAAAAAATTATGCCATTTCTTCAAAATCAAATTTACTGATATCACAATCAGGACAAACCCAATCTTCAGGTACGTCAGCCCACAACGTGCCAGGCTCAATGTCATTATCTGGATCACCCTCTGCCTCATCATAAATGTAACCACAGATGACACATTCGTACTTCTTAAAATCGCTCATACTTCGTTAAAACCTACTCTACTACGTAATCAATGTTTCTATATTATAATACAATCGCACTTAAACGATCTTTCCAAAAGTCGGTCAATGGGCGCTTTTCGGACAACAAACGCTGAACCAATGGAATGTCTGCTGGCTGAACAGGCAACGCTTCTTCGTTACGAATGATAAAGTTCGCAAAAAAACGAGACACGTTAAATGCATTACGACTGGTGATTTCAGTATCACCAAAGATCAATTGCTCAACTTCATCAAAGCCTTGATATGCCAAAATATTACTTAAAATATTATACGCGATACCGCCTTTCTTAAATAAGTTATCGGTGAATAGATACGCGTCTTTCTCAACAAAATCCAACTCGTCTAACGCCGTGAATAATGCTTTCAATTTTTTATACGATGTGTGCGCGCTGTCTGCATCTGAATGCGCTTCCGCCATATGAATAACACAGACCTCTTGACCATCAACATCAATCAAATCATCACTTTCAGGATCACCCGCGATTGACCATGCAACCGGCTTAAAGCGAGATGAAACAACAGGAGTCAATGAACTGATCGCTCGTAAAATCATGGCATTTGACACAGGAACACGTGTTCCATCGGTCAAATTAATCCCCGCCATTTTATTTTCCCAGCCTGAAAAATCGCCGTTAACACGAATTACAACTTCGTCGACTGTATCTTTGTCAAAGCCATGCGTGTCTAACCATTGAGTGACAACACTTTCTTTAATGTTAGCGCCATCGACTATTGAGATAACTGTGTGAGCTTCAGTGGTTGTCATTTTATGAACCTTGTTAAATCGTTTTATTGTTTATACAAAACTGACTGTAACGTCAATGAGTTACATAATACGCACAAGAGTATCGGAGACCGTTCCCTAATGCCGCCTAATCATAACACAAAATACGTGTGAGATTCACATTTTGCCACTCTTTGGCGTGATTGCAAGCCTTTCACAAGTAAAATATAACGTTAAACTTCCTTTAAACTCTTGATCACGCGCTCTTGCACATCTTTTGATTGCGTTTGCATCAACACTCGCTGTAATTCCGCCTCCATCAAATCACGTGCTCTTGGCACGTAACGGCGCCATTGACTTAACGGCGCCAACAGCCTCGATGCGACTTGCGGGTTGCTCTTATCCAGCTCAATAATTTGGTCCGCCAAGAATCGATAGCCCGACCCATCAAGCGCATGGAAGTTAACAGGATTTGCTTGAGAAAACGCCCCAATTAATGCTCTGAGTTTGTTCGGGTTACTGGCATCAAATGCATCGTGATTCATTAACGCTTTAATCGAGTCCAAAGCACCTGACGCGGGGTTTAATGCTTGGATTTGCAGCCATATATTAACCACCAACGACTCGCCTTTGAACTGTTGATAGAATGATTCCAACATGTCGTTCGCTCGCGTCTGTGCCTGATCAGACTCAGCATGAGACATCGCACTCAACGCACTCGACTGATCGGTCATATTGTGTGATTGCTCAAACTGAGCTTGACACACATCCAGCGTCTCATCACTCTGCTCTGATTTCATTAAATATGACAACGCAAGATTTTTCAAACTGCGCGCCGCAATTTGCTCTGCATTTGCCTGATACGCCAAATCCGACAAACGAGACTGCTGTTGTTGATACACCTGCTTCCAGTCTAAGCTACTGGCTACCGCATTGGCTAAAAACTCACGCGCAGTATGTATGGCATGAGGATCCACCACCTCATACTGCTCAGCAATGTAACGTTCATCTGGCAAGCGAAACATCGCGGCCATCAGTGCATCGTCAGCGATGGGGTGCTTGTATAAATAGCGATACCCGTCCAGCAGCACACTGTCTGCAGTCAATTTACGTGCATGCTGAACATTGTCCACCAACGACTGGATCTCTCGCAGCGCTAACTGTTGAGAGGCATCCCAACGCACAAAGGCATCGCTGTCGTATTTAATTAAATGAACTAAATCTTCGTCATTGCACGCATAGCGCAACTTAACGGGTGCAGAAAACCCTCTCAATAACGACGGTACCACGGCGTGCGTCACATTATCTAATTCAAATATTTGCTCAGCTTGATCTAAAATCAACGTGTGCGTCGTCGCCGTCTCGCCCATCACATCAAACATCATGTCACCTTGGTCCGACACCAGCCCCACATCCAACGGAATAAAGAGGGGTTCTTTACGGTCACCCTCTTCCATATCCGGTGTATTTGGGCGCGATTGAGTTACATGCAGACGCAATTGCTGCTGCACCTCATCATACTCACTGGTAACATGCAGCTCAGGCGTTCCTGCTTGCGAGTACCAACGTTTAAATTGCGTTAAATCAACACCCGACACCTCTTGCATAACGTCGACAAAATCATCGCACGTGACCGCTTGCCCATCGAATCGGTCAAAATAAAGATCGGTCGCGGTTCGGAACAAGTCCGGCCCTAACAGCTGTGCCAACATCCGAACCACTTCTGCGCCTTTTTCATACACTGTCACGGTGTAAAAATTGGAAATTTCCATAAACGACGCAGGTCGTATTGGGTGCGCCATTGGACCAGCGTCTTCAGCAAACTGGTGCGTGCGTAACACGTTCACATCTTCAATACGCTTGACACCTCGAGAGTTCATATCCGCCGAAAACTCAGCGTCTCGATACACCGTAAACCCTTCTTTTAAACTCAACTGAAACCAATCGCGACACGTCACACGATTGCCCGACCAGTTATGGAAGTACTCATGCGCAACCACGGCTTCCACTCGCTGAAACCCTGAATCCGTAGTGGTTTCAGGGCTCGCCAACACGCATGACGTATTAAAAATATTGAGACCCTTATTTTCCATCGCGCCCATATTGAAATCATCAACGGCCACAATCATATACACATTGAGATCGTACTCACGACCGTACACGCGCTCATCCCATATCATGGCTTCTTTTAACGATTGCATTGCGTGACCGCATTTCGACACGTCTTTTTCTTCAACATAAATTTCCAGCGCGACGTTTTTTCCAGACTGAGTCACAAACGAATCTCGAACCACCGACAGATTACCCGCGACCAACGCAAATAGATAACAAGGCTTTTTAAATGGGTCGATCCACGTCACCTGATGACGACCACCCTCCAACGACACGCTGTCCACTTTATCGCCATTGGATAACAACACAGGGTATGCCGACACATCCGCGCTTACCGTCGTGGTAAACACAGACAGTACATCTGGACGATCTAAGTAATAGGTTATTTTACGAAATCCTTCGGCTTCACACTGCGTGCAAAACATAGTGCGTGATTTATACAAACCTTCCAGCGCAGTGTTTTTGTGCGGGTAAATTTTGCATGTCGTTTGAAACACAAACGCATCCGAAATGTCCTCAATCGTCAGACTTTCATCATCAATTAGCAGTCGTGAATCGTCTAAGCGCTCACCGTCAATATCGGCGCTCATTAGCTCCAATTCCACGCCATCCAAACGCAGTGGTGCATTTGGATTCTGACTTAAGGGGTTACGCTTGATAGCCAATTTAGAATGCACCAAAGCATGCGTATCGTACAATTCGAAATTCAAATCACAAGTATCAATTAAAAAATCAGACACCGTGTAATCCGCTAAGTAAATAGTCGTTGGTTGGGAGTCACCCATGGTGGATATTTCCTTACTTTATGTGATTTTGATGCACAGCGATGGCTGCATTCAATGGTCATTAGACGAGCATAGATCTTAGAGACTCAATGCCATTTTAACGGAGATTCTTCTAGAACGTCTTTGATCGCAGCGCCTTTACTTTCACACACTTGATCACCCGACATCGACCCGGTATGCAGTGACGGATCCAGATGTTCATTTTCATACGCAATCATGGCCTTTAAACATATCTTTTTTTGTTCTGTGTCGAGCTTCGTGC
>JBCDEX010000033.1:0-12229 GCA_039178995.1 Pseudomonadota bacterium
CCCAGCACCATGGCAAAATTAGCAAACGGCCCAGCCAATGCGACAATCGCCATGTCTTTACGCGGTTGTTTAAAATTACGCGCATTCACCGGCACCGGCTTTGCCCAGCCAAATAAAATCGGCGACGTTAAATACATCACCAGTGGCAACACGATGGTGCCAATAATGTCAATGTGAGGAATCGGATTCAAGGTCACGCGCCCCAACTCTTTTGAGGTGTTGTCTCCGAGTTTGTACGCTGCCCAAGCATGACCTGCTTCATGCAAGGTGATGGCCAATACGATGGGCACAGACCAAATGGCCAGTTTGTAAATTAACGCTGCGTCTAACATGATGTGTCGCCTTTACATAAAATAGAAAATTCAAACAACGCCTTAATTAAGTGTTGTCGAGTTTGTGTGTGACTGTGTGTCTGGTTGGGGGCATTGAATCAACACATACGGCGCAGCCACGACCGCCCACAACAAGGTGTTGTCGTCATGCCACGCTTGCGCTTCGGCTTCGGTCGCCTGACGAATACGCCCTGCCTCAAGGTGTTGCTTAACAAACTCGGCGTTGTCTTGAATGATGTTGCGAGCCACCTCGATTAAATCCAATTCGCCGTCGATCAAATGCACCACGCCTTGCGCGTAATAACGCTCGAGTTCAGACCACTCTATTTTGCTGGTTTGTCGATTTAAATGCTGGGTTAATTCTTGATCGCTTAAGTCACTCATTGCACAGTCTTTGATGGTTGAAATGATTGATTATACCGCGTTGACAAAGTCTCTCGACATAAAAAAACCAACGGATGTTGGTTTTTTTTAACGCGGAATGCACACTCAATGGATCAGAACTTTTTGTTGTACTGAACGCCCACCATGTAAATGCTGGTGTCGGTGTCTGCTTCCAACTCGATGTTTGAATCATTAATGCCCAACACACCGGGAATATCAATCACATCAGACGCATCGCCTAGTTGATCAAACAAGGTGCTGTTTTCTTTGATGTTGGTTTTTTCAAATGCAATGTACGACAAACCAAAATCCAAAGACGACCGATCAGACAAGTCATACGTCAATCCAGTAGACATCCACACGCGGTTGTTATCCGGTGCATTTAAAATCGCATTCTCTTGTGAAATAAAGCTGTCATCCAAGCCCATACCCCCACGCAAGGTGATTTTATCGTCCATTTTATACGTCAAACCGGCCGACACGAACGTGGTATCGTTCGTCAACACATCGAAATGAGCGCCTTTACCACCTTCCGCTTCCACTGTTACGCCTTGAAAACTTTCTTTCCACGCGGTGTACCGTGCGGTGAAGTGCGCTTCCAATCGCTCATTGATGCGATGCCATGCACCAAACTCCAACCAGCTCGGAATGGTCATATTTACAATGGCATCCAGCTTTTTGCCACCCGTTGCTTGAGGGATGTTGATGAGCGTGTCCCCATTAAGCGGATTGGTCAGCGTTGGAATTTCAGCAAGGTCCGAAAAATAATCGCCTTCGTATTTTAATTTCGATTTATTATGGTACGCCAAACCAAAGCGTGTGTTCTGTGATGGCTCATACGTCACACCAAAGTTCCAACCCCAACCGATGTCGGAGCCATTAAAACGCGCCACTGTCGCAGACGGATCATTCAACCCACCCAATGCGCCATTAATCACCGTATCCACAGCACCGTCAACGAGTGGAATGCCATTGCCAATTTTTTTCGCTTCGTCAATGACATGAGACACTTCGCCCGCTCGACGGTCGGCTTTAAAAAAGGCAGGCAACGCACTGATGCCCACACCCACATTAACTTGATCATTTACTTTAAACGCAAGATTGGAGGTAAAATGCGCGATTTTTATGTAAATATCGGCAAATGAGTCGCCAATGGATGAAATCTCTTTAGGGTCCAGTTCATACGCAAAATGCACCCCTTGCGACAAACCAAAACCAAAATCGCCGGTGTTCTTCACATACGCAAAGGCGGGGATCGGTGTTAATGTACCTGCGTCATCGAGGTCGGCTTCCATCTTTACTTCGTGTGTGCCAGGTCGCAACGGTACTTGTACACTCGAGTATGGGTTTTTAGTGACATCGATTTCATAATTAAGCTTCACAATATTAAACGCATTGCTCATCGCAGCGCCTTCTTCATTCAGCAAAATGGTCGCTGGGTTACGAAGTGAGGCCAATGGACTGTCATCGGCTGTCTCACCAGCGTATGCTCGCCCCATACCCTCGGTAGAGTGAACCCCAAGCTGAAAGCCTGCGGCGTGTGTGTATTGTATACCCGACAAGGCGCTGACAACGAGCACCAACGCGGTCGGATACGACACGCGACGAATAAGGGATGGCTTAATAATCATAGTAAAACCGCCTATTTTAATTATTATGTACAACTGTGTTCTTTACACAGTAATAGAGCACCTTTTAAAAATCAAATATTTTATAGTGCCATCAACTACTTAAGATGTGTATGCGGCAACGCTTACACATCCAAGTTGGCAACACGTAATGCGTTTTTCTCAATAAAGTCTCGTCTTGGCTCCACTTGATCGCCCATTAAGGTCGAGAAAATTTGGTCCGCTGACACCGCATCTTCCATCGTCACCTGCAACATGTTGCGATGCTCTGGATCCATGGTGGTTTCCCATAATTGTTCTGGATTCATTTCACCCAAACCTTTATAACGCTGGAAAGAATACCCACGCCCTGCTTCTGACATTAACCAATCGCGGATTTCAGCGAAGTTTTCCGCTGTTGATTCACGTTCACCTCTTTTAACCACCACATCACCCTCTGAAAACAGGTTTTGTACGGATTCAGAAAACGCTGCAATTTGCTGATAATCAGGCGATTTGAAAAAACTCATCGGTAACTGATACGTTGCAGGATACCCATGGGCAATGATTTCCACCTTTGGATAATACACAGCAGATACCTCATCCTCTTGCACGCTGAACGTGTAGCGATGGCTCTCTTTTCGATTGTTTTGTAAGTGAGCACTCAGTGCGTTTGTCCACCCCTGAACAAAGGCTTTGTCCTTGATCTTATTCACATCAAAGGCATCTAGTTGCAAAAAGCTGTCGAGTATTTCTTGGGGGTATGTTTTGTTTAAACGCTCAAGAATGGCGGTGATGTTTGCAAAACTCTTAAGCAGTTGCTCCAATTCCGTGCTGTTGATAATGCGATCGGCACTGGAAACGTGCGCGTCTTGCAACGCCGAGTTCAACAAAAACTCTGCTTTTGCCGGCTCGTCTTTTAAATATTGTTGTTGCTTGCCTTTACTGACTTTATACAACGGAGGCTGCGCAATGTAAACGTGCCCACGCGTAATCAATTCCGGCATTTGGCGGAAGAAGAAGGTTAACAACAAGGTGCGAATATGAGACCCATCCACGTCGGCATCCGTCATGATGATAATGCGATGATAACGCAGTTTTTCAGGGTTAAACTCTTCCCGTCCAATGCCGCAGCCCAGCGCCATGATGATGGTGCCCACTTCAGCCGACGACAACACCTTGTCAAACCGTGCTTTTTCTACGTTTAAAATCTTACCTTTCAACGGCAAAATGGCTTGTGTCTTTCGTGAACGCCCTTGTTTTGCTGAGCCTCCGGCTGAATCACCCTCCACAAGGTACAATTCTGACAATGCAGGGTCTTTTTCTTGGCAATCAGCCAACTTACCAGGAAGGCCCGCAATGTCGAGCGCGCCTTTTCTGCGCGTCATGTCACGCGCTTTACGCGCCGCTTCACGCGCTGAAGCCGCACTGATCATTTTATCAACGATGATCTTCGCTTCACTTGGGTTTTCTTGTAAGAAGTCTTTAAACTTATCGCCCATGGCCTGTTCAACGGATGATTTGACCTCAGACGACACCAACTTATCTTTTGTTTGAGATGAGAACTTAGGGTCTGGCACCTTCACGGAAATCACCGCGGTCAAACCTTCCCGAGCATCGTCACCGGTGGTCGATATCTTCAGTTTTTTCGCAAGGCCTTCCGACTCAATGTACGCGTTTAAATGGCGGGTTAACGCCGAACGAAAGCCCGCTAAATGAGTACCGCCATCGCGCTGAGGGATGTTGTTGGTATAACAGAGTACATTTTCTTGAAATCCATCGTTCCATTGCAGCGATACTTCAACCCCCACGCCGTCATCGCCCATGGTATTGAAATGAAACACACTATTAATGGCTGTTTTGGATGAGTTTAAGTACTCAACAAACGCGCTGAGACCGCCTTCGTACTCAAACACGTCTTTTTCGTCCGAACGCTCATCGTGCAGCACAATGCGCACGCCCGAATTCAGGAACGACAGCTCACGCAATCGCTTAGACAATATCTCGTAGCGGAAGTTAATGTTGGTAAACGTTTCTTCCGAAGGTTTGAAATGAATTTTCGTTCCCGTCTCATCGGTGTCGCCCGTAATGGCCAAAGGCGCTTGTGGCACACCGTGTACGTACGTTTGCTCATGGATTTTGCCATTGCGCTTAATGGTTAACACCACCTCTTTAGAGAGCGCGTTCACCACCGAGACACCCACCCCGTGCAAACCACCCGACACTTTATAGGTGTTGTCATCAAACTTACCGCCGGCGTGAAGCACGGTCATGATAATTTCAGCCGCAGACGCCCCTTCGGCGTGCATTTCCGTGGGAATGCCTCGGCCATTATCCCACACGGAGATGGATTCATCGGGGTGAATCACCACATTAATTTCAGAACAGAAACCCGCCAACGCCTCATCAATGGAGTTGTCCACAACCTCAAACACCATGTGGTGTAAGCCTGTGCCGTCGTCCGTATCACCAATGTACATGCCAGGTCGTTTACGAACAGCATCCAAACCTTTTAATACCTTAATGCTCGACGAATCGTACTCGTTATTCTTCTCTGTCATACTTGCCTCAATCGAAGGTTAACTGTCTTATATTAATGGGTTTATTTTACCATGTTCCACATGGAACAGTCTGCTTTTGTCTGGATTAAAAAAGGATGAAACGACTTCTTTTTCAATGCATGTGATAAATAACTGCGACTCCGTTTGATTAAGCGCTTGACACACCAACCCCAAGTGCCCATCGTCCAGTTCAGACGGCAGATCGTCCAGTAGATAAATCACACGCACGTTCTTTTTCTGGTACAAGAGCTGACCTTGCGCTAATTTAAACGCAATCAACAACACCTTGAGTTGTCCTCGAGATAACACATCCGCAACCGGAATCCCGTTTAAGGTGATGTTAATACTGGCGCGATGCGGACCATATTGTGTGTGCCCGCGCTGTACGTCTTTTTCAATACTGCTGTCCAACACCTCTGAAAACTCACGATCCGCAGGCCAGCCCGAACGATATGAAAACTCAACACCCTGCATGAGCTCATCGCCCAAAAACTGACGGCCGTACTCATCAAACAACGGTGCCAGCAACGCCAAATACGAGCGACGCGCCTGATCAAACTCCGAACTCAATGACACCAACTCAGATGACCACGGTTTTAACTCATTCAACCCTGCTGGTGACAACCTGCCAGCCATTCGACGCAACAAGGTATTACGCTGTTTAACGGCTCGCTGAAGACGCAACCAAAGAGATTTGAATTCATGTTCCACGTGGAACACACCCCAATCCATCAACTTGCGTCGTGTCGAAGGTCCCTCATTCAACACTTGAAACGACTTATGATAAATGAGCTGAAAGGGAAGCGCTCCCGCCAAATCGACCAACTTGGTCAGTGTTTCACCTTGAGACTTAATCCGCTTATCACCCTTCTTTGAGCGATACACCCCCAGTTGAACGGGTTGCTGCTTAGACTCATTTCGCCCAAAGACAGAGCAATCGTCTTGATCAAACGAAATAAACCGCCGAATGTTGGCATGTCGAAACGAGCGCGTGGTTGTCAAAAAGGCAATCGCTTCCAGTACGCTGGTTTTCCCACTGCCGTTACTGCCATAAAATACATTGATTTGCTGCAAATCCGACAAATCAGCAGAAGCAATGTTTCGGACGTGGTTAATCCTTAATTGCTCAAGCGGCAAACAAACAGGATGATATTCCATCAATTGATTGGCGTTCGTGTTGTTCAACGACGATTATAAGCGCATCGGCATCACAACATACACAGCTCTATCGTGTTCGCACGCACTGATCAATGCGCTGCTGTTGCCGTCACTCAATTCAATTTTTATCTTATCTTGCTTAATCACACCGAACACGTCGATCAAGTATTTCACATTAAAACCGATCTCTAATGAGTCGCCGTCGTACTCTACCTGAACGCTCTCTTCCGCCTCTTCCTGATCTGGGTTGTTCGCAGACACCAACATCTCACCCGGTTTGATCTCTAAGCGTACGCCCTTAAACTTTTCATTGGATAAAATGGCCACACGTGAAAAGCTTTCTTTGAACTGCTGTCGACTCCCAAGAACCACTTTGTCTGTGCCTTGTGGAAGCACACGCTGGTAATCTGGAAATTTACCGTCAATCAGTTTAGACGTGAACACAAACGACGGTGTTTCAACGCGTAAGTTGTTGTCATTAAACCCAATGCTTAGTTCGTCTTCATCGGACATCAAACGCGATAATTCTTGTATGCCTTTATATGGCACAATCATTTGATGTTTTTCACTAATGTCCAAGCCTTCTTGATCCAAGTCACACATGGCCAAACGGTGACCGTCTGTGGCAACCACTCGAAAACGCTCTTTATCAAGCTCCCACAACATGCCATTCAAAAAATAACGTACATCTTGTTGCGCCATGGCAAATGCAGTGCTGTCAATCAACACACCCAAATCCTTAGCCGACAAGGTGATGCTGGTCGCAGCAACCGACTGGTTTGTCACAGGAAAATCAGACGCCGGCATCGACGACAACACAAATCGGCTTTTGCCGCTGGTCACAGACACCTTATTATCATCTGAGCTAAGCATCACATGCTTGTCGGACGACAACGACTTCACAATGTCCAACAACTTCTTAGCTGGCAACGTGATGTCGCCGTCTTGAATGGCTTCTTCTACTTGAGCGTGAGCACTGATTTCAATTTCAGCATCGGTGCCAACAAGGGTTAATTTATTGCCTTTTAAACTCAACAACACATTCGATAAAATCGGCAATGTGTGTCGGTTTTCGATCACACCCACAGCCAATGACAGTGGTTTTAATAGTGCGTCTCGATTAATACTAAATTTCATAATGGGTCGGCCTGTTGTTAATATTAAGAGTTAGTCTCAATGGTGCGTTTTAATTGTTATGTCGTGTTCATTCGTTGTGCTAGTAAAGGTCATGGCACATATATTATAAAGAGCGATGTCTCACAATCACATGGTTAATAAGCGCAATAAGTTTTTATAATCCTCTCGAATGTCGACGTTGGATTCTTTTAATTCCGCCACTTTGCGACACGCATGCAACACCGTGGTGTGGTCTTTTCCGCCAAAACTGTCGCCAATTTCTGGCAAGCTGTGACCGGTCAATTCTTTTGCCAGCGCCATCGCCACTTGTCGCGGTCGAGCAATCGATCGACTGCGACGCTTGGACAGCATGTCCGCCAATTTAATTTTGTAGTAATCGGCAACGGTTTTTTGAATGTTGCTGATGTTGACCAAACGGTCTTGCAAAGAAAACAAATCGCGCAAGGCTTCTTGAACCAGTTCGATGTCGATCGGTTTATCAACAAACACGGCGTGTGCTTTGATACGCTTTAACGCCCCTTCTAAATCACGCACATTTGCTCGAATGCGTTTGGCGACAAAAAACGCCACATCTGAAGGCAGCACAATGTTCGTTTCAGCCGCTTTTTGAAGCAAAATAGCAACCCGTGTTTCAAGCTCCGGTGGCGCAACTTCAACCGTCAACCCCCAACCGAATCGTGAGCGCAATCGCTCTTCCAAGCCTTTGATCTCTTTTGGATAGCGATCACTGGTGAGAATAATTTGTTGTCCGCCCTCTAACAACGCATTAAAGGTATGAAAAAACTCTTCTTGCGATCGATCTTTCCCAGCAAAAAATTGAATGTCATCAATCAATAATGCATCCAATGACCGGTAATAACGCTTAAAGTCGTTAATGGCGTTCAACTGCAACGCTTTCACCATATCGGCAACAAAGCGTTCTGAGTGCAAATACACAACGCGAGCATTTGGATTTTTTCGACGAAGTTCGTTACCAATCGCATGCATTAAATGCGTTTTACCCAAACCAACGCCACCGTATAAAAATAATGGGTTGTACGCACCGCCTGGATTTTCAGCCACTTGTTGTGCGGCTGCTCGAGCTAATTGGTTTGATTTTCCTTCAACAAAATTATTGAACGAATACTGCTCTACCAAACCCACATTATTCGATGTGTTTCCAATGGTGATGGTGGATTCAACCGATAACTCCGAATGCGCAAACTCAACAGGAGGCATAGACGCTGAGAAGTTGTCCGAAACAAGGGGTGCCACATCGTCAACCGGTAACACAACACGCTTGTGCGTCAACTCAGCGTGCTCGGGCGCATGACTTAAGTGCTCCGGTTGTTGAACTGTAAATGCTGGGGGTGCTTGTTGCATATCTGGTATGGATAACACCGCCTGGATTAACTGACCCTCACTGTGCTTATTGATCAATTCATTAATCCGCGGCATGAACTTAGAATCAACCCAATCTTTTATGAATCGGTTGGGTGCCTGCAAATTCAACAACTGGTGATCTTCATCCTTCGCTGAATGCTTAATGCACAACGGTTTAATCCACGTGTTGTATTGCTGCTCTGGTATTTCATGCTGAAATTGTCGCAAACACTGCTCCCAAACTGCGTCTAACACGTGTGAGTCCTTACTGTTATCATAATGCGTTTTTTCATCGCCTGTTTGAAACCCTAACATGGTGTATTAGCCTTTTGTTTCTTGTTATTAACATCGTTAATACAGTGTCACGAGTGGGTGGTTTTTGTTTCAATTTATTTTACGGCCAACACAACCATTGCATGATGAATCACAGACGATCTCTTATGAACATTACACTGTGCATAGTGCCGATTTGGAGTTTATTCTACCGCTAAACCCTAACTTTATCCACAGTTTTTATTAAACAAAAAAACAACATAATACATAAAAAACAATAGTTTATATAAAACAACCCGAAAATAATTATTTTTTCTGTTTTTTTATTTTGTGGATAACTTGTTAGAAACCCCTGTGTTTATTGTGTTTATTTATCCAACCTATTGTTATTATTGTACAAATAAAAACTTCTCCACACATCAACACAAACACTCGTCCATGCACACCCTCTGGAACCCACTATAATAAGGCCTAAGTATCCACAATCTGGTTGATCTTTCGTGAAAAACAAAATACAATCAGCGCCCTTGATAATTAATGTACTAAAAGATTAGGTAACCATCATGAAACGTACCTTTCAACCCAGCGTCATTAAACGTAAAAGAAACCATGGTTTCAGAGCAAGAATGGCAACTAAAAATGGCCGTTTAGTGCTTAAAAGACGTCGTGCTAAAGGCCGTAAAGTCTTATCTGCTTAATTCGTTCTGTCGTTTACGTCGCTTAATTAAACACAGGTCATATTAAGTGACAGACTCTTTTAGTGAACGCCCGCTCTCTGAGCCCAGCACACCTCTTTCTCGTTCGTTTAGTAAACGCAAACGTCTACTAATACCCTCTCAATACAAAGCCGTATTTGATGGTGCACGCGTTAAAGCCAGTACCAAACACCTCTTATTGCTTGCGATTCCAACCGAGTTAGCTCATTCTCGAATGGGAGTGATTGTCGCTAAGAAAAACATCCGATTGGCCGTCAACCGAAACCGCTTTAAGCGCATCATTCGGGAACACTTTCGCACACAGCCATTCAGCGCGTCGTATGATGTCGTGGTGTTGGTTCGAAGTAAGCAGCAAACCTATGAAAACGCTAAAATTAAGCAAGACTTAGTGTTATTATGGTCACGTTTTGAAAAAAACAGTCGCGCAGTAATGAACGATGCACACAAATCATCCACCTAACGTGTTGTGTATGAGCATGAGCATGAAAAAAAAAATACAGTTTAAACCGTCTGTGTTAGGGCATGTGTTCATTGGCTTAATTAAGTTGTACAAAGTCACGTTGTCGCCGTTCATTGGTTGGGGATGTAAATTCCAACCCACCTGTTCAAGTTATGGCTTAGAAGCGTTTCAAACCCGAAACGTATTCATTGCCATCTACTTAACAACCGTGCGCGTGCTACGTTGCAACCCATTTAGCTCAGGTGGTTACGATCCTGTGCCAACCTGTGAACATCAACATAAAGACAGTTAATATTATGATTCCTCGTTATATAATTTTTGCAGCCATGTTTGCTGTTGGGTTTGTGTTATTACAAAACTGGTCCAATTTCACGGCAGAAAAAGCCGCAGAAAACCGTTCGTCTGTACAACCGCCGATTGTTAATGGCAGCGATGACATTCCAACCACTACAGCCTCTGGCATTGCGTTTGACGAAAACGCCACGCAAACAGTTAGTGCTGTGTCATCGGAAAACCTCATTGAAGTGGAAACCGATCGCTTGATCGCCCACATTGATTTGAAAGGCGGTGATGTGGTGTACGCCGCACTTAAAGAACACAAAAGCACATTGGGGTCTGATGAGCCGTTTGTCGTATTAGAAAACAACAACCGTCGCCATTACATCTTACAAAGTGGTTTGATTGGTCAAAACGGAACCGACACAAAAGACGGCCGACCGTTGTTCACCAGCGCTCAGAAAAAATACTCGTTATCCGGTGATTCGTTAAACGTTGATTTAGTATTGCAACAAGACGGTGTGAACATCACCAAACGGTTTGTCTTTACCAAAGGCTCGTACCTCATCAATCTGGACTATCAAATCAACAACACCAGCGCGACTCAATGGAACGCGGCATTTTATGGTCAAATCAAACGCGACGACAGTGTTGACCCCGCATCAGAAACTGGCGGCGGTGGTTTAGGGCTGCAACCTTTCCTTGGGTTTGCAACGCAAACAAACGACAAGCGATTTGATAAATATTCATTTAAAGACATCACAAAGAAAACGTTTGAGCATGAAAAAAATGCCTCGTGGATTGCATTAATTCAACACTACTTTTTAAGTGCTTGGATTCCACAAAAAGACATTGCCTACAAATACTCAATGTTAAAAAGTGGTTCTGGTAAATTCATTGGTCGCACAACTGGCCCCGTCGTCAGTGTCGCAGCAGGATCAACTGCTAACATCAGCAACGCTTTTTACGTTGGTCCAAAAGACCAATACCAGTTAGAAAAAATTGCCCCCGGATTGGATTTGAGTGTTGATTACAGTTTCCTATGGTGGGTTGCAAAACCCTTGTATTCATTACTTAACTTTTTTGCCACCGGTCATTTCAAAATGTTTGGAATAGACAAGCAGTTGTTTTCTGGTTTTGGCAACTGGGGTGTTGCAATTATTTTACTGACCATTTTAGTCAAAGCCTTGTTCTTTAAATTAAACCAAAAAGCGTATCGCTCTATGGCGAACATGAAACGCTTTGCACCGAAAATGCAATCGATTAAAGATCGATACCCTGACGACCGTCAAAAACAATCCAAAGCGATGATGGATTTATATAAAAAAGAACAAATTAATCCCGTCGGTGGTTGTTTGCCCATGCTGGTGCAAATGCCGGTGTTCTTAGCTTTATATTGGGTGTTAATGGAATCAGTTGAATTACGCCACGCACCGTTTATGTTGTGGATACAAGATTTATCGGCGAAAGATTCGTTGTTTATTTTGCCAATTTTGATGGGCATCTCAATGTTCTTCCAACAAAAGCTGAATCCAAAACCAGCCGATCCAATGCAGGCGAAAGTGATGGGCTATTTACCCATCATCTTTACCTTCTTCTTCTTATTCTTCCCAGCTGGTTTGGTGTTGTATTGGGTGGTGAACAACATCTTGTCGATTTCACAACAGTGGTACATCACACGACAAATTGCCAAAGAGAACGAAGGCAAAGCCGTACCATCTTAGACAATGTCACCTATTAAATAGACGAGACACAATGCACCTTCGTGCGTTGTTGTCTCATTTATTCATTGAGCCACATTATGACTGAGCCTGTTAATCATGTATTAAACCAAGACACCATTGCAGCCATTGCCAGTGGGTCAGGACAGTCTGGTGTTGGCATTGTGCGTCTGTCTGGACAGAACGCATTGTCGATTGGTCAAGCCATCACCTCGCTGAATTTCACACCTCGTTACGCTCAC
>JBCDEX010000034.1:0-12085 GCA_039178995.1 Pseudomonadota bacterium
AGCAAATGCAAGTCGCGACCACGCTCACCAAAAAGAAACTCGAAAAGACGCTCAATGCCTGTTTCGAGCAACTCAAAGCCAACGCAGATTCATAACAACTGCACGCAGCCATTCAATAAGCCCACGCGCTTCACATCGCGAGGGCTTTTTTTATGGGTGCAGTGATCGGCATCGCGTTGGTTTGATTAACGTTGGTTGCAGTGTCCGCCAATAGCAAACAGGTCAATGCGCAGCTCATCGAATGCGTAGATGAGTCGGTCATGTTGGCTGAGGCGCCGTGACCACAGCCCCGACACGCTGTGTTTTAATGCCTCGGGTTTTCCCATGCCCGCGTCAGGTTGATGGCGCATTGTGTCGTTGACTTGCCGACACAGCGCTTTGCGTTGAACCTTACGCTTTGGTAAATTGACGCAGGTTGCAGATGCGATAGTATTTGTGCTGTGCTCATCAGGGCGATTGGCGTGATTGATGCGCGAGTCATTCAATGAACCACCATTTAATAATAACACCCCGCGTGCTCGGATGGAGTGCGTGATCATAAAGGAACACACGACCATGCCACAGATTAAATTTATTAACGCCGACGGAACCCAGCACGACATTCAAGCCAATGTGGGTGAGAGCGTGATGCAAACAGCGGTGGATAACGGAATCGATGCGATTTTAGCCGAGTGCGGCGGGGTGTGTGGATGCGGTACGTGCCACTGTTACATTGATGGGGCGTGGTTGGCGAAGACGGGCAGTGTCAGTGCGATGGAAGACATGATCATGGAAAACGTGATCGAGCGTAAAGACAACAGCCGCTTGGGCTGTCAGATCACCGTGACCGACGAGATGGACGGCATGGTGGTGAACTTGCCAGAGTCGCAGTACTAAGTTGTACGCTTAATCACATTCATACGCCGCGTGCCTTGGGGTGTGCGGCGCATTAGTTGATCGATTGGGCTAGCTTCCTTGCAGCTCAAACAATTCGTTAATTCCTTTTTCCGCCAATTGCAGCATGTCGCCGTAGTCTTGATGGCTGAACGGTGCGCCTTCGGCAGTGCCTTGAATCTCAACAAAGCCTTGGTTTTCAATCATCACCACGTTCATGTCGGTTTCGGCGTTTGAGTCTTCAGGGTAGTCCAAATCCAACACGGCTTCGCCTTGGTACATGCCTACTGAGATGGCGGCGATTTTGCCTTTTAGCAACGGTGCGGTGATGTTGTGGGTGTCGGCGTGTTGTTTGAGTGCGTCCATGAGCGCCACGCACGCGCCGGTGATTGACGCAGTGCGTGTGCCGCCGTCGGCTTGAATCACGTCGCAGTCGATGAACACGGTGAACTCGCCGAGGTTTTCAAGGTGCACCGCCGAGCGCAGTGAGCGCCCGATGAGGCGTTGGATTTCGGTGGTGCGGCCGCTTTGTTTGCCGGCACTGGCTTCACGGCGCATGCGTGAACCGGTTGAGCGGGGCAGCATGCCGTATTCGGCGGTGAGCCAGCCTTGATCTTGGCCTTTTAAAAAGCGCGGCACGCCTTTTTCGATGCTGACCATGCACATGACTTTGGTGTTGCCGATGCTGATCAGGCATGAGCCTTCGGCATGGATGTTGATGTTGCGTTCAATGTGAGTGTCACGAAGCTCGTTGGGCTGTCGTCCGCTGGGTCGTTGCATGGTGTCTCCAAAGCTGATGATTTTGCACGCGAGTGTAGCATCATTCCGCGCGCTAAGGATAAAGGTTATGCAAATGTATCCAAATGTCGGCTTCTTTGTGGTGTGGGCTTTGCGATACTGGGAAAGACTTAGGCGTCTATCGAAACACGAGGTAGGATTTGGTACACTCCCATTGTACTGTTTCACGTGTGTTACGTGAGTTCATCGGGTTGATGAAAGCAGTTGATAAGAACAGTTGATAAACACAATACGTTGGGATGATAGCATGAGTGAGACGCAATACCTTGGTACCTTGTTTACGGTGTCGGCACCGTCAGGTGCTGGAAAGACCACCTTGGTGAAAGAGTGGTTGGCGCAAGACATTGAATTGGTGGTGTCGGTGTCCTACACAACGCGTTCGCAACGTGATGGCGAAGTGGATGGTGAGAACTATCATTTTGTGACCCACGATGAATTTGAGAAAATGATACAAGACGATGCATTCTTTGAGTACGCGGAAGTCTTTAATAATTATTATGGTTCGGCCAAGAGCAGCGTGTTTGACCAGTTGAAGCAAGGGCTGGACGTGGTGCTCGAGATCGACTGGCAGGGTGCACAGCAAGTGAAAGAAGCGCACCCAGAGACGGTGTCCATCTTTATCTTGCCGCCTAGTTACGAAGAGCTGGAAGAGCGTTTGACCTCGCGCGGGCGTGAACAGCGTGATGAAATTGGCTATCGCTTGGAGCAAGCCAAGGAAGAAATGGCACACTATGCCAAAGCAGATTACTTGATTATCAACGATCACTTTGAGCTGGCGTTGAGCGAGTTGTGTACGATTCACCAAACACAGCAGTTGCGAACGTCCGTACAAGAAAAAAAGCACAAAGAATTAATTCAAGGTCTATTAGAGTAGGCGCAATTGATCTATAATTGTGTGTTCTTTAATCACATTTAGTAACTGCCCGCAGGGCAAAGGTGTAGGAAATGGCTCGAGTAACCGTAGAAGATTGTTTGGACAAAGTTGACAACCGTTTTGAACTGGTGATGCTGAGCAGCAAGCGCGCACGTCAGTTAGCGGTCGATGGCAAAGAGCCATTTGTTGAAATTGAGAACGACAAGCCAACCGTATTGGCACTGCGTGAAATCGCTGAAGGTCACATCAATGCCTCGTTGTTGCACGAAGTCGAAGTGGAATACGGTGAAATGGAAATTGATGAAAGCCTTGTTGAAGGTCTTGAAGCTGCGATCGGTGAAGCCTTATCAGGCGACGCTCAAGCGCCAGCGGTCGACGAGAACACAGAAAGCAGCACCTTAGAAGATGATTTAGCCAGTGCATTACAGAACGCTTTATCAGGTGATGACGCAGACGAGTAATGCCATGAATGAGTAACTCAACGTATGAATCAAATCTCAGAACTTTCTACTGACTCCGTCAATGAGACCCACGATTCAGGCGTTGATTTACTCATTGCCAAACTCTCCGAGTACCTTCCCCCCGAACAGATCCCTCAAGTACGTGACGCATATAAACTGGCCGACAAGGCACATCATGGTCAAGTGCGTAAGAGCGGTGAGCCGTATGTGCATCATCCTGTCGCCGTTGCGCGCATTTTGGCCGACATGCGGATGGATTCCCAAACCATTTGTGCGGCGATTTTGCACGACGTCATTGAAGACACGGAATACACCAAAGAAGACCTCAGCACCCAGTTTGGCGACACCATCGCGGAGTTGGTGGACGGCGTCAGTAAGCTGACGCAGATTCAGTTTGAAACCAAGGCCGAAGCCCAAGCAGAAAACCTACAAAAAATGGCCATGGCGATGGCAAAAGACATTCGGGTCATTCTGATTAAGCTGGCGGATCGACTGCACAATGTGCGCACCTTGGCGTGCTTGCCGACGGCAAAAAAGAAACGCATTGCCAAAGAGACTTTGGATATTTATTCGCCTTTGGCGCTGCGATTGGGGATCAACGTCTTTCGCAACGAGTACGAAGATCGTTGTTTTAAAGCCATTTATCCGATGCGTTCAAAGCGTATTTTGGCGGCATTAAAGAAAACACACGGCGAGCGTCAAGAATTCTTAGATGAGATTTGTGAGCAAGTCAGTCAAACGTTTGAGGCGCACGGTCTGAATGTTGAGGTGAGGGGTCGTCATAAGCACTTGTACAGCATTTACATGAAGATGAAGCGCAAGCGCAAATCGTTGTCAGATATTTTGGACGTGTATGGCTGTCGCATCATCGTGGACAACGAAGACGATTGCTATCGCGCATTGGGTATTTGCCACCGTTTGTTTAAGCCCATCACGCAACAGTTTAAAGATTACATTGCCATCCCTAAGGCGAACGGATATCAGTCTTTGCACACCACAGTGTTTGGTTTGCGTGTGCCGATCGAGATTCAGATTCGCACCAAAGACATGGAGCAAATGGCAGAGCGCGGCATTGCGTCGCATTGGTTGTATAAAAACGGACAAGACCCCAACGAAGAGTTTGCGCCGAAGCATTTGCGCACCAAAAAATGGTTGCATGGCGTGCAAGAAATTCACGAGCAATCCGTCGATTCCAAAGAGTTTGTTGAACACTTTAAAACCAATTTATTTTCAGACGAAGTGTACGTGTTCACGCCAAAAGGTGATATTTTGGAATTGCCGCAGGGCGCCACCTTGGTTGATTTTGCGTATGCAGTGCACACCGATGTTGGCAATCGCTGCGTCAGTGGTACGGTGAACCGTCGCCCTGCGTCATTGAGTCAAATACTTGAAAGTGGGCAGACCGTTAAGGTCACGACCTCAGATGAAGCGCACCCCATTGAACGTTGGTTGAAGTTTGTGGTGACTGGAAAAGCGCGCTCTAACATACGCCATTACTTGAACAAACAGCGTCACGCAGGCTCGGTGGATTTGGGTCGACGTTTGTTGAATAAAACGCTGCAAGCATTTAACTTACCAGTGGTGGATGAGTTGAGCGAAGCGCAAGTCAATTGTTTGTTGAGTGAGCTCAGTCACGAGAGCATGGACGACATCCTAGAAGATATTGGCTTGGGCAATCGACCCGAATATTTGATTGTAAACTTGCTTGAGAACGCACGTCCAGCATCCGACAATGCGGATGAGAAGCCGTCGTCGACGTCAACCAAACAACCGCTGTTAATCAGTGCCACTGAAGGCATGATGGTGAACTTTGCGAAATGCTGCTACCCCTTACCGGGTGACAAAATTTCTGGATGTGCTGTAGGTGGTCGGGGCATCGATGTGCATTTGCAATCGTGCGGTGAATTCAAGGGTTTGTTGCGCAAAGGCAAGCATCGCATCGATTTGCACTGGGAAGACAGCATTCAACAAATGTTCTCTGTGGCGATTTTTGTGAAGATTGAAAACAAGATCAACGCGGTGGCATTTTTAGCGTCAAGGTTGGATCAATACGGCGCGCAAATTGAACACATACAGCAGCTTGAAAAAGAACAGGACTTGAAAGTCATTCGCATTGAACTGCAAGTGGAAAACAGAATTTATTTGGCACGCATTATGCGCCTACTGCGTAACAATCGCGTAGTGCTCAGCGTCGTTCGACAAAAATAACGACACAGTGTTTAAACGATAAGATAAGGAATGGCATGACTCAGAAAATCACAGTTCAAACAGACAAAGCACCTTCGGCGATTGGGCCATACTCCCAAGCGGTTCGCATGGGCAATACGGTGTATTTGTCGGGTCAAATTCCATTGACGCCCGACACAATGGAATTGGTGGAAGGTACGATTACCGATCGAACACGTCGAGTATTTGATAACCTCAGTGCGGTCGCAGACGCGGCAGGTGGTAGTTTGTCCGACGTGGTGAAGGTGAATATTTCATTGACCAATCTGAACGATTTTTCGGATGTGAACGACGTCATGCGCGAATATTTTGAAGCACCGTATCCTGCCCGAGCGTGTGTTCAAGTGGCGGCATTACCCAAAGGTTGTGACGTTGAAATTGAAGCGATCATGATGTTGGCGTAAGCCGTATTTGTTTGCATCATCACAACGTAATCGCATGACTCAATCAACACGGTGTCTGTTCGTATGACGTCCCATGATTCCTTTCCGTTGACCGAGTTGACGGGCGTCGGCCCAAAAATTTCTGCGCAATTGCAAGAGAAAGGCATTTCCACTGGATTGGATCTGTTGTTTTATCTGCCGATGCGCTATGACGATCGCACGCGATTAACGCGCACATCGGATGTGCGTCATGGGCAACGCGTGTTGTTAGACGCGCAGGTCATTCGTTCACAAGTTCAGTTTGGACGGCGACGCAGTTTGCTGTGCCAAGTCAGCGTCGAGCATCTCAGTATTGGCTTGCGCTTTTATTTCTTTTCCAAACAACAGCAAGCGGCTCTGAAGCCCGGGGCGAATGTGCGAGTCATTGGCACTGTGTATAAAGGCGCGAGTGGTTTGGAAATGTACCATCCAGAATACACCGTATTCAGCAATGAACCGCCTGCGTTGGACACGCAACTCACACCGATTTATTCCGACACCCTGGGTTTAAGCCAAAAGAAAATTCGTTCGTTGATGCAGCAGTGTTTTCAG
Organism: Pseudomonadota bacterium; assembly: GCA_039178995.1. GTDB lineage: Bacteria > Pseudomonadota > Gammaproteobacteria > Pseudomonadales > JBCDEX01 > JBCDEX01. Next base: position 6,207 of record JBCDEX010000034.1, read on the forward strand.
CGTACATCAGACGATGACATCCCTGCGTATTTAAGTGGATTTGTCGGGCAAGTGAGTTTGTTGGCACAGTTGAATTTGTTGCACTTTCCCAATGCCGAACTGAGCTTGAGCGCCTTGGAAATGGGGGAGCATCCTGCTCAGCAGTATTTGATTCAAGAAGAATTGGCGGCGCATTACTTATCACGCAAACAATCCTTTGACGACATCAAACGCCAAGCCGCACCCGCAGCGCCATCGAATACCTTGCAGCAGCAATTTTTGGATGGACTGCCATTTGAAATGACCGATGCTCAGCGTCGCGTGTGCGGTGAGATTTCGTCCGATCTGAATCAATCATCTCCGATGATGCGCTTACTGCAAGGAGACGTGGGCTCGGGTAAAACCGTGGTCGCGACCATGGCGACATTGCAATTGGTTGGGCAAGGTTATCAAGTGGCGTTGATGGCACCAACGGAAATTCTCAGCCAACAGCATGCGACGACCTTGAGAGCATGGTTTGCTCCGTTGAATGTGCGTGTTAAGTGTTTGTTGGGCAAAACCCCAGCGAAGAAAAAACGCGAGATACTCGCGGACCTAATGAGCGGTAAGATTCATGTGTTGGTGGGCACGCATGCGGTGTTTCAAGAAGACGTAGCGTATGCGAGATTAGGGTTGGTGATTGTCGATGAACAGCATCGATTCGGTGTGCATCAACGCTTGGCGTTGCTGTCAAAAACGGAGCAGAATGGTTGGGCGCCGCATCAATTGATTATGACCGCCACGCCGATACCCAGAACCTTGGCCATGGGCTTGTACGCAGGCATGAATGTGTCGGTTATTGATGAGCTGCCCAAAGGGCGACAAGCCATTGATACGGTTCTGATGGATGGAAATAAACGAGACGCGCTCTTGGAGCGCGTGTTGTCCGCGTGCAATGAGGGTCGCCAAGTGTATTGGGTGTGCACTCTCATTGAGCAATCGGATGTCATGGATTCTCAAGCCGCTGAAGAGGCGCTGGATATGCTGACAGAGCGTTTGCCGTCATTACGTATTGGCTTGTTGCACGGTCGCGTGAAACAGTCTGATAAACAGCGCATCATGGATCAGTTTGTGAATCATGAGCTCGATGTGTTGGTTGCGACGACGGTGATTGAAGTGGGAGTGGATGTGCCTAACGCGAGCATTATTGTGATTGAAAACCCTGAGCGCTTGGGCTTGGCGCAATTGCATCAACTGCGTGGACGGGTGGGGCGTGGCAGTACCAAAAGTTACTGCGTGCTGCTGTACGGGCAAAAATTGTCGGAGTTTTCAAAAGCACGGTTGAAAATCATTCGTGAGCATCAGGATGGCTTTGTGATCGCTGAAGAAGATTTGAAACTCAGAGGCGCGGGCGACTTATTTGGGGTACGTCAGTCGGGTGATTTGTCCATGCGCATCGCTAATCTGTCTCGCGATGCGTATTTGTTAGAGTCGGTGAAGCAGGTTGCGGATCAGTTACAGCAAGACGCCCCTGAACGCATTGACGGCTTGATGCAGCGCTGGCTGCCAAATTCGAGTGTGTATTCTCAGGTCTGAGACATTGAGGTGTGCAGAGGGGTCTGCACACCCATGAAGCGATTAGCTTGACGGAATATAGCGGATTTGAATCGCGTCGATGCCTGCACCTGCAATGATGTCTGATACGACGACAACGGGCTCGCCTTCTTTGAATCCTTCGTTTTCTTTAAGCTGCATCATTGCGGCCATCAAGGTTTTTTCAGGATCAATACTAAACGCCAAACGCTGTGGCACGACGGCCTTGTTTAACTGCAATTGACGTCGTGTTCGATTGTCGTTGGTGAACGCGTAAATATTGGCCGTTTCAGGATGTGCATTGGTGACGAAGTTGGCGGTGCGACCACGTCGTGTGATGACGATAATGCCGCGCGCTTTGATTTGCTCTGCCAATGTCACGGCTGCGACCGAGAGCGATTGTTTCTCGGTGTCTGAAATCAAATTCTTACGGAAATCGAGAACGATTTTTTTCTCCGTCGCTTTGGCGATTTTGTGTAAGTACTCAACACATTTGGTGGGATACTTACCCACCGTGGTTTCACCCGACAGCATAACAGCGTCTGCGCCTTCAAAGACTGCGTTGGCGATGTCCGTTACTTCGGCACGTGTTGGGATTGGATTCTCAATCATGGATTCCAATAAATGCGTCGCAACAATGACGCGCTTGCCGTACTTGTGGCACAACTGAATGATGTCGCGTTGAACATTAGGCAAATCTTCAATGTTGATTTCAACACCCAAGTCTCCGCGTGCGACCATGATCGCATCGGCTTCTTCAACGATCTCAACGATGTTGCGAAGCGCTTCTTGATCTTCAATTTTTGCAATGATTTTGATCTTGTTGGCTTTGTCGCCCAGCAGTGTTTTGAGTTCTTTGATGTCGTCGGCGCAGCGTACAAATGACAGTGCAATGAAGTCCACTTCTTGCTCAATGCCAAACAAAATGTCTTCTTTGTCTTTGGCCGTAATCGACGGAAGGTTGACCTTAATTCCGGGTAAGTTAACGTGACGCTTGCTGCTGAGTGTGCCACCGTCGATGACTTTACAGCGCATGATGCGGTCGTCTTCTTTTTCGAGTACTTCCAAGTTGATCAAACCATTGTCGACGGTGATTCGGTCGCCAATTTCCATTTCTTCGATTAAGTCTTGGTAGTTAATTTGGAAGGAGGTTTCTTCTACTTCGTCGGCTCGTACTGAAATTGAAATGACGTCACCCGGCACCAATTCCAAATCTTCTTTGAGCATGCCAGTGCGTATTTCTGGGCCTTGTGTGTCGAGTAAGACGGGTACCGGATAGTTAATTTCTTTGTTCAGCGTTTTAATGGCTTTGATGATTTTGGCGTGTGATTCATGATCCCCGTGAGACATATTCAGGCGCGCGACATTCATGCCAGACTTGACCAGCTCTTTGAGCATGTCGAAGGATTGAGTCACGGGACCGATGGTGCAAATTACTTTTGTTTTTCTCACAAGAAACGCCTTATAGATCAAGTTATGTCAATGACAGTACGTTATTACATAGTATCAAAAAACCATTAAAATAGGCAGGTCAAAGGTGTATAAAGGATATAAGACGTGAAAATTATTTAAAATCAATCCACTCATCGGCTATGCCATAATACACCCTCGATACACCATGTTCGGAGAGCGTGTTGTATTTCATCGATTGCATTAAATAGAGAACGGTCACGCATGCGCCAAGAAATTCACATTTGTGTTGAGAAAGAACACGCCGGTTTGGATGCAGTCAGTATCCTGTCGCAGGCAAGCGAGCTTCCGAAAGGGCGCATCAAATTTGCCATGCAGCAAGGTGCGGTGTGGATGACGCGCGGTAAACAAACACAGCGTTTGAGACGGGTTAAAAAGGCCGTGAACGTTGGTGATGAGTTGCATGTGTATTACGATGAACAGCTGTTAAACCAGCAGGCGCCTGAACCGACCTTAGTTGCCGATGAGGGCGATTACAGTGTTTGGAATAAGCCGTATGGCATGTTGTCACAAGGCTCGAAGTGGGGCGATCACATGGCGCTGGGTCGCTGGGTGGAACGTCATCACACGCCTCAGCGCAATGCCTTTATCGTGCATCGCTTGGATCGCGCCGCCAATGGATTGATGATCATTGCACACACAAAAAGCGCAGCAGCTTGGTTGTCTAAGCTGTTTCAAACACGTGATATTACCAAAAAATACCGTGCCAGCGTCTACGGTCACTTTGCGGAGTATGCAAAAACGCATTCCGATTCCGAATCGCCTCTTACGGTCTCGTTTGATCAGCCCATTGATGAGAAGCACGCGGTCAGTCATGCGCGGGTCATTGATTACGACGCAACGGAGAATGTGTCGTATTTGGAAGTCGCTATTGAAACAGGGCGTAAGCATCAAATTCGAAAACATCTGTCTAACGCAGGGTTTCCTATCGTAGGTGATCGACTGTATGGCCGTGAAACCATCTCAGACACAACGCCCGATCTGCAGTTACAGGCGTTTTATTTGACCTTTATGGACCCCAAGAAAAATCGCTCCAGACAATACGAATTAGCAAAATGAGGCGATCGGTTTTCTCACGTTGATTGGGCGCAATGCCTTAAGGCGCGTGATGTAGCATGATGGGTTGTGCCAATTGTTTGTTTCTTAATGCAATGTTTATGATCCATTCATGTGATCTTTAATCAATCGCGATACCGTGTAATCAGTCTGTGTGGGAGAACATGCCCACCTGCCTTCGTAATGTAAAAAAGAAGTACAACAATTAGATCGGTGCGCACACTGGCGTTATCAATATTCGAACTTGTCGTGATGTGTTCTCTCCTAGTTTGCTCATGACAGGTTCTTTAAACGCCCAAGGAAGGGCATTTTTTTGGCCGTTTAACCGGCTCCGACTATATAATGGATTGGTAGCTGGCTTTTTTCTTGGCTAAGTTTTTGGGATCTTGTTTCTATTTGTTGAGCCAATGACTATTAATAATACTCATACGTAAAATAATTTGAGTAATCTATTCCATCTATTGGTCTGTTATGTCCGCCATATTTTATTTCGCTCACTACATGCCCGTATTGGTTATAGGTATATAGTTTTTTATAGATTGGTCTGTCATCGAAATCGAAATCGAAATCAGGGTCTTCTTGAAAATTGTAATAGGTGCTCATTGATGAACGTTGGTTTTCATTGTTGTACGTATATTTGAACATATACCCAATGGCCTTGCTGATACCCGTGCCATGTGCCTCCGATATCAAATTGTCATTTAGATCATAGAAAGGGTAATGCGATAACGCAAATCACCGACATAAAAAGGCGCTCACATTGGAGCGCCTAAGTTCAGTCTGAATGAGTAGGAGAGGTACTATTCAGACACGTCGAACATGCTTCGATATTATTTTAATACGTTTTTAATTTTTTTATTGCCAGTGTATGCACTGCCTGTTTCCAACGCATTCCAACGCTTTTTAACTTTGGTATAGGTTGATTTAGGGAATGGTACATAGCCCACTTCAGCTGACAACTTAGGTGCGTTGTCTAAGTAGAAGTCGACGAATTTTTTCACTTCTGGCTTCTTAGCTGAATCGCGGTTAACGTAGATGAATACAGGGCGTGATAATGGCTTGTACGCGCCTGATTCGATAGTCTTAGGTGATGGAAGAATCGCCTTGCCACCTGTTTTCTCAGACGAGATAGGCACTAACTTAAGCTTAGATTTGTTCGCGGCATAGTAACCGTAGCCGAAGTAACCTAGAGAGTACTTGTCGCCTGAGATACCGTATACCAACACGTTATCGTCTTCAGATGCAGTATAGTCTGCGCGAGAGACCATGGCTTTGCCATTGACTTTCTTTGTGAAGTACTCGAACGTACCAGAATCGCCACCTGGGCCATATAGTTTAATGGCTTTGTTTGGCCAGTTTGGACGAATGTCAGACCATTTTTTTACGGTGCTACCTGGCTTCCAGATTGCGTTCAATTCAGCAATTGATAAGCTATCAACCCATGTATTTTTCTTGTTGATGATGACTGATAAGCCGTCGAATGCCACTGGCAGTTCGATGAACTTGATGTTCTTTTGAGCTAATGGCTTCGCTTCTTTTTCTTTTACTGGGCGAGAAGCGCCACCGATGTCGATTTCTTTTTTGATGAACTTCTTAAAACCACCACCTGTTCCAGAAACACCCACGGTTACACGGATGTTACGATTTGCTTTGACCTTACCAAATTCTTCAGCAATGGCTTCGCTGATTGGATAAACCGTACTTGAACCGTCTAATTTTACTTCTTTGCGATCTGCAGCATGAGCAGCAACAGATAATGTCGCAGCTGATACCAGTACCAAAAATTTACGAAACATCTCGTG
>JBCDEX010000035.1:0-11985 GCA_039178995.1 Pseudomonadota bacterium
AATGAGATTATCCCCCCCAATGCTAGTAACCATAATTTTACTATAGATTACAATTCAAGCTGACGCAATAACCTCATTGAAAAACTAAACATTTGAGTGTCCACAAAAAATTAAACCCTCTTTATATCAATGCTATAAAGAGGGTTTAATAGGTGTTGAAACAATCTAGATCTTAGAATTGATCCATTGTATTTTTACCGCCGCCCGCTTTCAGAGCTTGGTCACCGGCAAAGAATTCTTTATGATCGTCGCCTAAATCAGAACCCGCCATGCGTTGATGCTTCACACATGAAACGCCTTTACGCAATTCTTGACGCTGAACACCACCCACATAAGCCAACATGCCTTCTTCGCCGAAGTAACCTTCTGACAAGTCATTCATGTGCAATGCCGTTGTGTGATACGTTGGCAAAGTAATTAAGTGATGGAACACACCCGCTTCACGCGATGAATCAGCTTGGAACGTGCGGATTTTTTCATCTGCGCGTTTTGACAATTCAGTGCCGTCGTATTTAACATCCATCAAGTCTTCACGAACATACGCTGATACGTCTTCACCCGCTTCAACCATTGCGTCATACGCTTGCTGTCTGAAGTTGATCGTCCAGTTAAATGATGGTGAGTTGTTGTATACCAATTTAGCGTTTGGAACTTGCTCTTTCACACGGTTTACCATGTGAGCAATTTGACCTACGTGTGGTGTCGGTGTTTCGATCCACAACAAGTCAGCGCCATTTTGTAAGCTGGTCACACAATCAAGTACCACACGATCGATGTTTGTGCCTTCCTTAAACTTGTATAAACCATTTGGCATACGCACAGGACGCACCAATTTTCCGTCACGCTTTAACAATACTTCGTTATCGTTAACATCGGCCAAATCAACTTCTTCTGCTTCGATGAAATCGATGTATTGTGATGCCAAATCACCCGGCTCTTTCGATACAGGTACTTTTTGAGTCAAACCAGCACCTTCAGAATCCGTACGCGCAACGATCACACCGTCTTCAACGCCCAACTCTAGGAAGGCATAACGCAATGCGTTAATTTTTGCCAAAAAGTCTTCATGAGGCACCGTTACTTTACCGTCTTGGTGTCCACACTGCTTCGCATCCGATACTTGGTTTTCGATTTGCAGAGCACATGCGCCGGCTTCGATCATTTTCTTAGCCAACAAGTACGTTGCTTCTTCGTTACCAAAACCCGCATCAATGTCTGCAATGATTGGCACAACATGTGTTTCAAAGTTATCAATTTCACTTTGAACATCTTCACCAGCCGCTTGACGACGGAACAAGTCGTTCAATTCAGTGGCGTCTGCTTGCTTCAAGAAATCATACAATTCCGCAATCAAGTTAGACACAGATGTTTTCTCATGCATTGATTGATCAGGCAACGGTCCGAATTCAGAACGCAACGCAGCAACCATCCAACCTGACAAATACAAGTATGTTTTGTCAGTTGTTTTGTGGTGTTTTTTCACAGCAATCATTTTTTGCTGTGCAACAAACCCATGCCAACAGCCTAATGATTGAGTATATTTTGATGAATCTGCATCGTAATCAGCCATGTCTTTACGCATGATCGCAGCTGTATATTTTGCAATGTCCAAACCTGTTTTGAAACGATTTTGAGTTGCCATACGTGCTGCATTTTCAGGGCTAATAGCCCCCCATGTATCGCCGTGTTTGGCTTTCAATTGACGCACAACATCAAGTGCGGATTTGTAAGTAGACATTTAAAGACCTCTGAATTGCTTTAATAATCAATGGGAAATTTTATAAAGAAACACTGCAAATACAGTAATGGCATAAGCTTAGTGAGAAAACTCACAGAATCAATGCACCATTTGCATGACCTCTTCTAGGTAACGGCGCTAAGTGTACATGCTTGAGTATAATATCGTTAATTTATACATTTTATTTTATGTATTTTTCTTGTGAATGCCGTTTTTTTGGTTACACTGTGTATATCTCTATAAACTATGAATAGCTAACACGGATTCACACTATGAATATAGAACGCGTTGACCTTAACTTATTGGTCTACCTCGATGTATTACTAACAGAACGCAATGTTTCTCGCTCAGCGGAACAGCTCGGCATCACTCAACCCGCGATGAGCAATGGATTAAAACGACTACGCAACTTGTTCGACGACCCCATATTAGTTCGAACCAGCGAAGGCATGGTGCCCACAAAACGCGCACTTGAGCTGCAACCGATCGTGCGTGAAATGCTGACGGCCACAAAAGCCGTTCTCCAACCCATCAGCGAGTTCAACCCCGAAGAAAGCAAGCAAACCTTTCATATCATGGCCAGCGATTACATTGAAGCCACCCTGATTGCGCCCTTAATTCAAACACTTCGCCAAGTTGCTCCCAAAATCACACTGGATATTTTAACGCCCAGCGACGTCACCTTTCATGACATTGAGCAAGGCAAAGTGGATTTAGCCATCAACCGCTTTAACCAACTGCCTCAATCCTTCCACCAAAACACCATTTGGCGCGATGGCTTTTCTTGTCTCATGAACAAAAACCATCCCAATGCGGGCAATTTCACACTGGACACGTACCTTGAGTCAGAGCACATTTGGGTCAGCAAAACAGGAATGGGTGCGGGTACCGGAATGGATCGTTCCAACACACAGAAGCTCGGTTGGGTCGACGAAGCCTTAGCCGAACTCAACGTGAAACGAGACATTCGATTGTTCACACGACATTATCATGTGGCGCCATTGTTAACACAGAATTCTGATTTGGTGGTGACCATGCCCACACGGGCGGCTTTAATTCACAAAGACAACCCAGATATGGTGATTATCAAAGCGCCGTTCTTAATCATCCCAATTGAATTGACCATGGCGTGGAGCCCTTTATTGCAACACAACCCGGCGCATAAGTGGATGCGTCGCCTGATCATTGATGTTGCGAAGGCCGTCAACGACTATTAATCACGATACACAATAAAGAACCCAGCTCGCGGATGACCACATCACTCAGTGAGCAGGTTCTTTCCTTCGCTGAATGCGCGTTGCTGTACACCCCTTATATTCACATTTATGATACTAAAGATAAACTCATAAATTAGACAAATATCAAATAGCCTCTAAAATAGCCGCATCACTTCTTTTCCTTATTGATTCACACTTCATTCAAAGGGTATTTCATGACTTCATTGACGTCTTATAAAACAGTTGGCTCACTTCAAGTTGCAGAGAACCTACTCAATTTAATCAACACGGAGATCATGCCTGGCACAGGCATTGAGCCTGAATTTTTTTGGCCTGCATTTGAAGAAATGCTCACCACTTTAACGCCTAAAAACAAAGCCTTGCTCTCGGTCCGCGATGACATGCAAGCCAAAGTTGACCAATGGCACCGCGACAACACAGGCACCATTGATCGAGCTGCGTATACAAAGTTTTTAACCGACATCGGGTATTTATTGCCTGAACCAAAACAAGCGCAGATCACCACCGACAGCGTAGACCCTGAGATCGCAACAATTGCGGGACCTCAATTGGTTGTCCCCATCACCAATGCTCGCTTTTCACTCAACGCAGCCAATGCGCGCTGGGGCAGCTTATACGATGCACTGTACGGTACCGACGTCATCTCAACCGACGGCGGAGCTGAGAAAGGCAGCTCATACAATCCAGTACGCGGTGCCAAAGTCATCGCATTTGCGCGTCATTTCTTAGACGAGCACGCACCACTAAGCTCGGGCTCTCACACAGACGCAGTGCGCTATGCAATCGACAATGAACAGCTGGTGATTGAAACTTCACAGGGAACTCAATCACTGAAGGATCCTCAGCAATTCACAGGGTATTTAGGTGATTCTGATGCACCAAGTGGGATTCTATTGCGTCATAACAACCTGCATTTTGAAATTCAAATTGACGCCGAATCACCCATCGGGAAAACCGACCCCGCTCATATTTCAGATGTCCTAATGGAATCAGCCATCACCAGTATACAAGACTGTGAAGACTCGGTTGCTGCCGTTGATGCCGAAGACAAAGCGCTCGTCTACCGCAATTGGTTGGGACTCATGAAAGGCGACTTGGTTGAGTCGTTTTCAAAAGGTGGTCGTACGGTTGAGCGCAAACTCGCCGCTGACCGAGTGTACATCAGCCCAACAGGCGACAGCGTAACACTGCCTGGACGCAGCTTACTGCTCGTGCGTAATGTTGGTCACTTAATGACCAACCCATCGATCCTCGACAAAGACGGCAACGAAATGCCGGAAGGTTTGATGGACGCCATGATTACCACTCTGTGCGCACTTCATGATTTAAAAGGCAACAGCCCATTCAAAAACTCGAGAACGGGCAACATCTATATTGTGAAGCCAAAAATGCACGGACCGGATGAAGTTCAATTTGCATGCGACACATTTACTGCAGTCGAAAAAGCACTTGGCTTAGCACACAACACCATCAAAATGGGCATCATGGATGAAGAACGACGCACCACAGTGAACTTGAAAAAATGCATCGATGTCGCCAAAGAGCGTGTCATTTTTATTAACACGGGCTTCCTAGACCGAACCGGAGACGAGATTCATACATCTATGATGGCCGGAGCGTTTGTGCGTAAGACACGCATGAAAGAGCAAGCATGGATTGGATCATACGAAGATTGGAACGTCGACATTGGCTTAGAGTGTGGTCTAAGAGGCAAAGCACAAATCGGTAAAGGCATGTGGGCAAAACCGGATGAGATGGGCGACATGTTGATCAACAAAATTGGCCATCCAAAATCAGGCGCAAACTGCGCATGGGTTCCATCCCCAACGGCGGCGACATTGCACGCCATTCACTACCATCAAGTGAATGTGCTTGATGTTCAAGATGAGCTAAGCAACCGACAACGCGCCAGCTTGGACAACATTTTGACCATCGCATTACTGGGTGACACACCGCTGAGTGCCGATGAAATTCAAAACGAACTGGACAACAACATTCAAGGAATTCTTGGTTACGTTGTTCGCTGGATTGATCAAGGCGTGGGCTGCTCAAAAGTGCCTGATATTAATAACGTCGGTCTAATGGAAGATCGCGCAACGCTGAGAATTTCAAGCCAGCACATTGCCAATTGGTTGGAGCATGGAATTTGCACTCGTGAACAAGTGCAAGAGAGCCTAGAACGCATGTCTTTAATTGTCGACAAGCAAAATGAAAACGATCCGTTGTACACCAAACTGCTCGTTGATGGTGCCGACAACATTGCGTTTAACGCATCATCTGATTTGATTTTCAAAGGCAAAGAGCAACCGAGTGGATACACAGAGCCACTGTTACACGCTTATCGCAGAAAGCTCAAAGTCAGCTAATTTGCCGGCTGGCGTAACCAAAAAATCCCGATGCATACATCGGGACTTTTGTATGTCGCATTTTATACATCGCGCGCTATTACAGTGTATACCGAGCAACTAATCAAAGCGCTCCATAAGAGCTGCGACAATCGGCGCATTCGCTTCTGGAAACACCAATTCAGGCAATTCCGTCACAGCCACCCATTTAAATGCTTGGCCCTCCATTGATTGAGGTTCGCCGTCAAAGCTCAACACCAAATGCACATGCAAACAAACCGCTTTATCTGGATACACATACTCAATGGTCATTAATGGCTCATAGGCTGTCACAACCAGCGCAAGCTCTTCTTTCAGCTCACGTGCCAATGCACTTTCAATGGATTCGTTGCTCTCGACCTTACCTCCGGGAAATTCCCAACGTCCACCCTGATGCGCATTTTGATGTCTCAGACTGACCAACACCTGAGTCATTTGTCCATTCTGACGAAGCACCACGGCAACGGCTACATCAACTTCTATCACGGGTTAAACCTAAACTTTCCCATGGCATTGCTTGTATTTTTTTCCCGAGCCACATGGGCATGGCTCATTGCGCCCCACCTTTTTCTCTTTGCGCACAAACGTTTCTACATCCGCAGGCTGTCCAGGCTCGACCACTGCATCGTCTTCGTCAGATGCCAATGAAGAAACTTCCGCGTGCTGTTCCTGCATTTCAATTTTTTCTTGTTCTGCTCGACGCTCTGCTTCTAATTCATCCACGCTTTCTTGCTGTTGAATTTCCACACGCAATAAGAATTTCGTCGCGTCCAACTTCAAGGTTTCTAACATACCTTGAAACAACTCAAATGATTCACGCTTGTATTCACGCTTAGGATCTTTACCGCCATAACCACGTAAGTGAATGCTTTGACGCAAATGATCCATACTCGCTAGATGTTCTTTCCACAAGTTATCAAACATCTCTAACACGATGAAGCGTTCAAAGCGACGCATCTCAACACCCACTTCCTCTGTTTTGGCTTGATAACGCGCAGTCAATATATCCAATACTTTTTGTGCAACACCTGGACCCGTTAATTTCTTATCGTCGTCCAACCACTTTTGAACGTCCGCTTGAACATCAAATTCAGCCGCCAAGTCGGTTTCCAGTGCGGGCACATCCCACATTTCTTCCACGCTGTTCTCAGGAATAAAACTCAACACACTGTTGAACACAACGTCTTTTCGCATGTTAGTAATCATTGGCGTCAGATCGTAACTGGACATGATCTCAGTGCGTTGGCGATACACAATTTGACGCTGTTCGTTCGCCACGTCATCGTACTCAAGCAATTGCTTACGAATGTCAAAGTTATGGCCTTCTACTTTTCGTTGCGCTCGCTCAATCGCATTGCTCACCATACGGTGTTCAATGGCTTCGCCACGCTCCATGCCCAAACCCTTCATCATGTTCAGCATTTTTTCAGGAGCAAAAATTCGCATCAAATTATCGTCCATCGATAAAAAGAATCGCGTCGAACCCGGATCACCTTGACGACCCGCACGCCCTCTCAACTGATTATCAATACGACGAGACTCATGACGATCCGTTCCTAAAATATGCAACCCGCCGTTATCCAATACGTGTTGATGGCGTTTCTCCCACGCCGCCGTGCGCTCTTGAATCTCTGCGTCACTAGGGTTATCAAGCGCTTCTAATTCCGCTTCTAAATTACCACCCAACACGATATCAGTACCACGTCCGGCCATGTTCGTTGCAATCGTAATAGCACCTGGCTGCCCCGCTTGAGCAATGATTTCGGCTTCTTTTTCATGGTATTTGGCGTTCAATACTTTGTGTTCAACACCAGACTTCGTCAAAAAAGCCGATACGGTTTCCGAACTTTCAATGGTCGCAGCACCGACCAATACAGGCACTTGCTTCGCTTGCAACTCACGAATATTTTCAATCACCGCTTCGTATTTTTCTTCTTGACTCATGTAAATCAAGTCATTCAAATCTTTACGCTGTATCGGTTTATTGGTGGGCACCACAACAACAGGTAAATTGTAGATTTGCTGAAATTCTACCGCTTCCGTATCAGCAGTACCTGTCATACCCGACAACTTGTCATACAAACGGAAATAATTTTGGAATGTGGTCGATGCATAGGTCTGACTTTCAGCCTGTATTGACACACCTTCTTTTGCTTCAATCGCTTGATGCAGACCTTCAGACAAACGGCGACCGTACATAGTACGCCCAGTATGCTCATCGATCAAAACGATTTGGCCTTCACTCACAATGTACTCTACATTTTTCTGGAACAAGACATGCGCTCTTAAACCGATCTGCACATAATGGAGTAATATTAACTTATGCGAAGCATAGAGGCTCTCGCCTTGTTCAAGAATTCCGTCCTTCTCAAGAAGCTGCTCTATTTTTTCATGACCTTCTTCGGTAAATTCCACCTGACGGTTTTTTTCATCAACGATGTAATGACCTGATATCGGTACCTCTTTACCATTAATTTCTTCCGTCACAGCCTTTTCCAACTGAGGAATAAGAACATTAATACTTTGATACATTAACGAGCTGTCTTCTGCAGGACCCGAGATAATCAGAGGCGTTCGAGCTTCATCAATTAAGATGGAATCCACCTCATCGACAATCGAGAAGAATAAGGTACGCTGAACACGCTCTTCCATACTGAAGACCATATTGTCTCTTAAGTAATCAAAGCCAAATTCATTGTTTGTACCGTAAGTGATGTCGGCTGCGTACGCTTCTTTCTTGTGCTCACCTTCCTGGCCTGAAAGAATCACCCCAACGGACAAACCGAGAAATTCATACAACGGACGCATCCAGTTCGCATCACGTTCCGCCAAGTAATCATTCACGGTAACCACGTGCACACCTTGTTGAGCCAATGCATTCAAACATACCGCCAATGTTGCCATGAGGGTTTTACCCTCACCGGTACGCATTTCTGCGATCTTGCCTTCGTGCAACACCATTCCACCAACCAACTGAACATCAAAATGACGCATGCCCATGACGCGCTTACTGGCTTCTCGAACCAACGCAAACATTTCGATCATCAACTGATCCAATGTTTCACCATTGGAGAATCGCCCTTTAAACTCAACCGTTTTTTCTTTTATTTGAGTATCACTCAGCTCACTAAACGACGCTTCAAGCGCATTAATTTTTTTAACTCGTTTTTTATATTCTTTGATTCGGCGGTCATTGTGTGTGCCAAATACTTTTTTGACTAAACTGAGCATAAGAGCCTACTTTTAATGAATAGTTGTTGGGTAAATTGTATTAGGTAGCCGAGTTATTTACTAGGGCATCTCGAGCATTACAAACAAAAAAAAACACCACAGATGCGGTGCTTTTCTCACAGTCTCTAATGCATTAGAGATGCTTTTTTGATAGATATTTTTTCGGATTAACCGCTCTTGAATCCTTGATGACTTCAAAGTGTAAATGAGGACCTGTTGAACGGCCTGTTGAGCCAACACGACCAATCAAATCACCCTTGCGAACCACGTCGCCTTTTTTCACTATGTTTCTGCTGTTGTGAGCATAACGTGTTACCAAGCCGTTACCGTGATCGATGTCGATTGATTTACCGTAACCGCCTTTCCAACCTGAAAACGTAACAACACCAGGAGCAGGCGCCACAATACTTGTATGATAACCCGCCGCAATGTCGATGCCTTTATGCATTTTACGACGACCCGTTACTGGATGAATGCGGTAACCATAGTTTGAACTGATGCGACCTTTAACAGGAAGGCCTAACAAGTACTGGTTAAACGATACTTGCTTCTTTGCCACTTCTTTTCGTGTCGGTACATATTGGTTGGCCATAAAACCATCCAAAATTCTAAGCTGCTGCTCGCGATCGTCTATTTTTCGATTTAAATCTACAATCATTGATTCAAGCTCTGATGAATCAACGGTTTGACCCACCCAAATATCGTCTGGGTTGTCATCACTGCCACCTTGAGCTGGCGCCGACTTAAAGTTAAATTCACCGTCATCTAGATCAGCACCTTTCGTCAAACGTTCACCTAATGCATCTAATCGCACCATGCGTGCCTGTAATTCTGCGACACGTCCTGCCAGGACACTCACGTATTCTTCGGATTGTTTCGCCAAAACATCAATGCTGTCGTTATTACCAAACAACATGTCGTGCTTGTTCATCTGAGACTTCACCACATAGCCAAAAAATGCACCGATGCCCATCAAACTGACCAGCAACAAGACACCTAAGCCACTCAACAGCCACGCCATACCTTGCGTAAACTGTAGGCTCTGACTGGCCTGCTTGTCTCCAATAAAAATAATTTTCATGTAAATAATATGCTAAATAAAATATAAATTAGTCACCATCTTTTAGGGCGTAAAAAGCCTTAGTCTTATAGACTAAAGCATACGGCACCCTTTTAAACTGGGGATGGTGTAATAGTGCCAAAGTTAACTCTGGTCTTCTTAGAGTATACGTTAAAGCTTTATCTTTTCAAGTACTATACCCAACACTGAAATCTGGGATGGGCGACAGCCCTTTTATCGCCTCAGTTTCAAAGGTGACTTCTTCCCAACAATCAGGTTGAGCAATTACCGCTCTCATCAACTGGTTATTTAAACCATGTCCTGATTTATAAGCCTGTAATTCTCCAATAAAACTGCCTTGAAGATACACGTCACCCAGTGCATCAAGCACTTTGTGTCGCACCATTTCATCTTCGTAGCGTAAACCGCCTTCGTTCAAGACTTTAAACTCATCAATGACAACGGCATTATCCATACTGCCACCAAGAGCCAAACCTTTTGAACGAAGGTATTCAACTTCGTGCACAAACCCAAATGTACGCGCGCGACTGATTTCTTTTATGTACGAATCAGTTGAGAAATCAATCTCTGCGTAACAATTCTGCTGTCTAAAGACAGGATGATCAAATTCAACGGTAAATCCAATCTTAAAGCCATCAAAGGGGAGAAGAGTTGCTTTTTTGTCTCCGTCTGACACAGAAATGGGCTGTATTATTTTAATAAAGCGCTTTGCTGCTGCTTGTTCTTGAATACCTGTCGATTGAATAAGAAATACAAACGGTCCAGCACTTCCGTCCATGATAGGGACTTCAGGGCCATCAATTTCAATGACTGCATTATCCACACCTAATCCAGCCAATGCAGACATCAAGTGCTCTACTGTCGACACCTTCACACCGTCTTTTTCAAGTGTCGTCGACAACATGGTGTCGCTCACTAAATCCGCACGCGCAGGGATGTCGACACTCGGTGTCAAGTCCACACGTCGGAAGACGATGCCAGCATCAACAGGGGCGGGCATTAGGTTAATGAACACCTTTTTACCCGAGTGCACCCCGATACCTGTTGCATGTATTGGATTACGCAAAGTACGTTGCTTAATCATGAAAACGCCTATAAATCATTTATCAATCGAACATATTAACAAAAACCGCTACAACCTTCAATCTCAGTCAACTTGACGTCTTAAGAAGGTCGGCAGGTCTAAAAAGTTTGCGCTTCTCTCTGCCGATGCGTGTCTTGAACCATTCACCACTCGCGCTTGTCGATCAGGCTGTTCATTTGCAGCTCGTTTTGCACGTCGGCTCTTACCAAATGTCATGTCGGTGTCTTGACCGACCGCTGAAGAACCTGACTTCTTTGCTCTACGAACCTGATCTGTCTGACGATCAATCACTTTTTTCGTGATTGAAACGCCTTCGCCCAAGCCAGTGGCTACTACTGTGACCTTAATACTGCCTTCAAGTTCCGGATCAAGCACCATACCCACAACAACCGATGCGTCGTCTGAAGCCAAATCGTGGATCACATCACCCACTTCGTCGAACTCACCCAATGTAAAGTCCATGCCTGCGGTGACATTCACAAGAATGCCGCGCGCGCCTTCTAAATTAATGTCTTCAAGCAATGGGCTGTCAATCGCTGCTTCAGCAGCTTCACGCGCACGCTCATCGCCCGATGCCGTACCCGTTCCCATCATCGCTGTGCCCATTGATGACATGACCGTTTGAACATCCGCGAAATCTAAGTTGATCAATCCTGGACGGATGATTAAGTCTGCAATGCCTTGCACCGCATTTAACAAGACGTCATTAGCTGCATTGAACGCTTCGATGAAGCTAACTTTTCCGCCCATAACGGACATGAGTTTTTCATTTGGGATGGTGATTAGAGAGTCAACGTGCTCTTTCAATTCAGCAATGCCACGCTCTGCTTGTGACATACGCTTTTTGCCTTCGAATTTAAAAGGACGTGTTACAACGGCAACGGTTAGAATGCCTTTTTCTTTTGCAACTTCGGCAATCACCGGTGCCGCACCCGTACCTGTACCGCCACCCATACCAGCAGTAATGAACACCATGTCGGCGCCTTCAAGCACTTCGTTGATGCGCTCACGGTCTTCTAATGCGGCTTGGCGACCCACGTCAGGGTTAGCGCCTGCGCCCAATCCTTTAGTGACATGAGAACCCAAGCGTAGCATTTTAGAATCCGTATCATTTAATACTTGCACGTCCGTATTCGCGCAAATAAATTCAACGCCTTCAACATCAGATGCAATCATATGCTTAACTGCATTGCCTCCGCCGCCGCCGACACCAATTACCTTAATATTCG